>CAYJTX010000059.1:0-12163 GCA_964372615.1 uncultured Bacteriovoracaceae bacterium
CTGAAACTGAACCCAAATCGAACCTAAAGAGGATTACCCGGACAGGCTCCTAGGCGGCCATGCGCCTCGCGTGCTCGAGCGATCGCTGGTAAACCCGCGCCTCGAGAAAAACCTGAAAGAGCTCCGGATCGAGCTTGCCGCCCTTGACCTCGCTCGTCAGGATGTCGAGGGCGCGGTCGACCGGGACGGCCTTCTTGTACGGGCGGTCGTCAGCCGTGAGCGCGTCATAGATGTCGGCGATCGTGAGCATCCGACTCTGGATGGGAATCGCCGGGGCGGTCACCCGCGCCGGGTAGCCCGAGCCGTCCAGCTTCTCGTGATGCCGCCAGGCGATCTCGGCCACGTCGCTCAGCCCCTTGCTCCAGGGAACGAGCTTGAGGATCTCGTAGGTATGGGAGACGTGCCGTTCGATCTCGAGGCGCTCCTCGCCGGTCAGCGAGCCCTTGGGAATCGAGAGGCGGACGACCTCGGGGCCGGTGAGCGCGATCAGGGTCTCGCCTTCGGAGTCGAACTGGAGCCGGCGCAGCTCGTCGATGATCGAGCTCACGGCGGCCGGGAGCACCGAAGGCTCGTTCGCCGTCGAAATGGACGCCCAGGCCGCATCCAGACGCTGGATGACAGGCGCGAGACTGCGGCCGGTCTCTTTTTCCTGGAGTCGGGCCTCCGCCTTCATCAGCTTGAGGCGCATCCGGATGACCTCGAGCTCCCAGGAGTGAAGCTTCTTTTCCTTGTTGAGGACGTCCTCCTTCACCGAGATCTTCCCGATGTCGTGGAGCATCGCCGCGTACCGGATCTCGCGCAGCTGCACGTCGCTGAACCGGACGGTCTTGAGTCTGCCCGTATCCGATCGGTTGACGGCCTCGGCGAGCGCGACGGTGTAGTCGGAGACGCGGAAGGAGTGACCCGAGGTCACGGGGTCGCGCGCCTCAACCGCGGTCACGCACGCGTTCACGAAACCCTCGAGCAGCCGCTCCTGCTCCTCGAGCAGCATGCTGTTCTCGATCGCCAGAGCGGCCTGGCCGGCGACGATGTTGAAGAGCCGCTCGTCGTGGTCGTCGAACTCGGGGGCGTCGATCTTGTTGAGGAGCTGCACGACGCCGACGAGGTCGCCGCGCGGTGTGATGAGCGGGGCCGAGAGGATGTTTCGGGTCACGTAGTTGAGGATCCGGTCCACTTGAGGCGACGTTTCGGCGTCGGCGCCGTCGAAACGGCTTCGGAAGGATCGGCGGTTCGCGGCCGTGCGGCCCACGAGCGTCCTGTCGTCGATGGAGAAGCTCAGGGTCCTGAGGTGGTCCGGAACTTGATGAAGCTTGATGCTCCGGGTGAGCATCGACTGGAACACGAGCTCGCTTTCGCCCGAAGGAAGCTTCCTCAACATGAAGATCGATCCCCCGTCGCAGAGACAGAGGTCGATGAACGAATTCAGGATCGTGTTCAAAAGCTTGGCGAGGTTATCGCTTCCGGGTCCCATGCCGTCCTCTTCTTATCGGGAGGGACCGATGGTGGTTTGAGAGGGAATTCGCTAAGGTAAGGTCGTGTTTTCCATTGCTTTGGGACGGCCAGTCATCGCGCTCGCGCCCATGGAGGGCGTGACCGACGCCCCGATGCGCGAGACCTTGACGGCGAACGGCGGGTTCGGGCACTGCGTGACGGAGTTCCTCCGGGTCTGCGGGGAGTTGCTTCCGGCGCACGTTTTTCATCGGATGCTGCCCGAGCTGGCCAACGGCTGCCTCACCTCGTCCGGCGTGCCCGTTCAGCTCCAGCTTCTCGGAGGAAACGCGGAGATGCTCGGCGCGAACGCGGCCCGGGCCGTCGAGCTGGGCGTGCGGTCGATCGATCTCAATTTCGGCTGCCCGGCGCCGACGGTCAACCGGCACGACGGGGGGGCCGTCCTCCTTCGCGAGCCGCGCCGGATCCGGGCGATCGTCGAAGCCGTCAGGTCAGCGGTGCCGCGCGAGATTCCCGTCTCCGCGAAGCTCAGGCTCGGCTGGGACGACCCGAGCGCCATCCACGAGAACGCCGAGCGGGCCGCCGAGGGAGGCGCGGCCTGGCTGACGATCCACGGCCGGACCCGAATGGCCGGTTACGCGCCGCCGGCGCTCTGGGGCCCGATCGGGCAGGTGCGGAGCCGCCTGCGGATTCCGGTTGTCGCGAACGGCGACCTCTGGTCGCTCGAGGATCTCCGGCGCTGCCGGGGCGAGACGGGCTGTGATCATTTCATGCTCGGGCGCGCGGCGCTCGCCGATCCCTGGCTGCCCGGTCGGGCGCTTCGCGAGCTCAGGGAGGGCGCGCTGAGCGAGCCGGTAGCGGGCTTGGACGCACGAACGACAGATCCGCGGGCCTGGCGTCCGATACTGGGGCGCTACGCCGAGGCCTGCTCCCCCTTCCAAAAACCCTCAGGCTACGCGGCCTGTCGCATCAAGCAGTGGACTCGGGTCGCCTCGACCCGCCTGCGGGTCGGCTGGTTCGACGCGATTCGAACTTCGGCAAGCCTCGAGGAGATCTTCGCGCGCTGGGAGGCGCTCCAGTGCCCATGATCCTAGCGAATTCGACAGGTTATACGGCACTGGGGGTTGTGAGGATCTCACCCCGACCGATTTTTACAAGAAGGGCGACGCGGAACGCGCGAGGTCGGACGCCGCCTGGCTCGTCGAGACCGTGCGCCGGTCGGTGCCCGGGGTCGGCCGTCCCGCCTAGCCCGCCTGCCGGAGCAGCTCCAGCATGGGCTTGAGGTAGGCCGGCACGAACTCGTAGCGATGCGTGGAGAGATAGATCGCCGGGTTCTTGAACCGCGGGATCTTCTGACGGATCAGCGTGGTGTCGTTTCCCAGTATATGGGTCGGCACGATCGCGATGCCCAGGCCCTGCCTGACCAGGTTCACGACGGCGGTCATGGAGTTGACCTGGATGAAGCGAGGGCTTAGCCGCTTCTTGTGGAGCCAGTGGAGCCACTCGACCTTGTCGAAGCTGATCCAGCGGTAGCTCTCGATCCGCTCGAAGGAGATCGGCTCGAGGCTGATGAACACGAGCTCCTCCTCGAGGAGCTTGTGGGAGGCGATGAGGTCGGACTGGAGATTTTCGTTGGTCAGGATCAGGTCGAGCTCGCGGGCCTCGAGGCCGCGTACGAGGTTCGGGGGCGTGTCGAGGTGGATCCGGAGATTCGCGCTCTCCTTCCTGCAGAAGCGGGTGATAAAGGCCACCCCCCAGGTCTCGAGAAAGCCGTGCAGGACCCCGACGCGGATCTCGGCGAGTCCGTGCTCACCGAAGAGCGTCGTGACTGAGCGATCGAAGTCGCTGGCGGCGCGATAGAGCTGCTCACCCTGCTGCGTCAGCACGACTCGACGGGACGAGCGCAGCAGGAGCTGCTGCTGGAGCGATTCCTCCAGCAGCTTGATCTGGCGGCTGACAGCAGACTGCGCAATCCGGAGCTCGGTGGCCGCCTTCGAAAAGCTCCCGTGTTTTGCAGTTAAAATAAATGATTTCAAGTATTTATAATCCAAGTGAGGCCGCTCCTGGTTAATCTAATTATAAGATAGATAGTATAGTAATTATATATTTTATTTCCACGCGCTGCGGCAGTAGGTTGTGCCTCGCTGCGTTACTCCGAAGGGATTCTGAAGTTCTTAGGGGGACGGAAGTAGCGCGGCACAGGGAATACACGCACCATACAGGCCCTGGTCGAAGCGGCAATCCTTCACCGTCACAGCCGCCGCTTCGACCGGGGCCTTCCCTTCACAAGCCTCTCCGCTATTCAGCCGATGGGCCGAGCATGAGACCGACCGCGACGCCGGGCAGGTACTGGGCCCGCTCGTCGGTGCCCGCGCTCGCCGAGGCCCGATTCACTTCAAGGTGAATCCAGAGGTCATCCCAGAGGAGGCGGGCGCCCAGGCCGAAGCCGAGCTGTGAAGCGGATCCCGAGAAGCTCGAGCCTTGAATCGATCCGCTGAACGGGAATGTACCGAAGAAACCCTGCCCGTAAGGGAGGACGACTCGGCTCACGCGATACCCCACGATCAGGCCCCCATCGAACATGAGGTAGCTCGACGCGAGCGGCGCCGCAGGCGTGCCGGCCGAAGCCAGGGCGATTCCGGCCGAAGCCGTGATCGCGGCGCTCAGGTTCCCACTTTGGGCGCGGAGCTCGGGCTCACCCGCGACCTGGAATTTTCCCCGGAGCAGCAGGGGCCCTGAGGGATGGACTCGCAAGCCGGCGTCGAAGCGCTCGTTCAGTCCCACGCCGAAGCCCGTCATGAAGTGCACCGGCGCGGACTGCAGCCGCGCCGAGCCGTCCGGCTGGATCTGCACCGCGTGTCCGGACTGAAGCGCGCTCGCCTCCAGGCGGGAGGGCCCGAACCTTCCGCGCGCCTCGGGCGAATCGAAGCGACTCGCGGGCATGGGCAGGGCCGAGGCGCAGCCGAGGGTGAAAACGAGGGCGCAGGCGAGCGCTGATGCCCGGCCCCGCCTCATGTGGGCAGGAGCGCCCCACTCCAAAGCTCCTCCAGGAACTGCCGCCACGGAAGGATTCGCACGCCCTCCAGGAATCGCTCCCGCGGATCGCGCGAGACCACCCAGTAGTGCTTCAGAAGCCGCTCTTCCTTCAGGGCACGCAGTCCCTTCAGGTGGCGTTCATTCACCTGTTCGGTCGACTTCACTTCCAGCGCGGCCCAGTCACCCAGGACGAAATCCACCTCATAGCCGGACTTCGTGCGCCAGTACTGGATCGGCAGGTCGCGCTTCAGATAGCGGGTCGCGGCTCTCAGCTCGAGGGCGATAAAGTGCTCGAAGGCCTTCCCGAAGAGCTCGCTTCCGGGTTCCACTTCCCCGCGGCGAGCCAGGACCCGCTGAACGCCCAGGTCGAAGAGATAGAGCTTGGAGCGCGTGATCGCCTTCCGCTTTCGCGTGGATTCGAACGGCGTGGCATGGAATCCGATGAGCGTGTCCTCGAGGATCTGCACGTAATTCCGCAAGGTCTTGGCGGGCACGCCGCTGTCGCTCGCGAGGTTCTGGTAATGCAGCTCTTCGCCGCAGCTCAGGGCCATGACATCCAGGAACCTGGCGAACAGGTCAACTCGTCGAGTCGCTGCCTCAGCGGCGACTTCCTCGCGCAGGTAGAGGCTGATGTAACTCTGGAGGTCTCCCAGCGGGTCGTCGGACCGGTAGATCGCGGGCAGTCCGCCACGATTCAGGAACCGAGTCAGGTCGAAGTCAGGGATCTCCGGAAACACGAGCGGGAACAGCTGCAGCTCGCGCGCACGCCCGCCCAGGAGATTCGCGCCGCTTCGCTTCAGCTTCCGGGCGCTGCTTCCGGTCAGGAGAAAGCGGTGCCCTTTCTTGGTCATCAGGCGCTGGACTTCGTCCAGGAGCTTCGGCAGCTTCTGGATCTCGTCGATCACGATCAGCTGTTCGGGCCGGGAATTCTCCTGCTCCAGGATCGAGGAGTCGGACAGGAGGCGCAGGAAGGTCTTTTCCTCGAGAAGGTCGTACTTCGGCGCGTGGGGGAGCTCCTTCGTCAGGAGGGTCGTCTTGCCGGTGCCGCGCGCCCCGAAAAGGAAGGCGCTTCTCTTCGACAAGAGCGACTTGAGGCGAAGCGCTCTGGTGAATTCGGTAATCATTACCTAGAGCTTATGTGATTACAGGCCCATCGGCAACTCAGTTTCCATCCAGCATGCCAGTGGGAAAGTGTCATTCGAGCGGGCAGCCTCAGCTTAGGGTCCGCCGCACTGCTGATTCGTGCCGAGCGCGCGCCAGAAGGCGCCCATGTCGGTCGCTCCGTACGGAGGCGTGGCTTCGCAGGAGCAGGTTTCGAACAGGTCAGCGCCTTCGCCGTTGGCGCCTTGCGGCTCGTCCTTGTAATAGCAGGCCGTGCGTGTCTTGAAGCGCAGGCAATAGGTCGCGCTCAGGGTATTGCTGTCGGTGATGGTGTACTTGATGCCGCCGGCGTTCTTGGACAGCGTGACATTCATGATGGAGCGGATGCCGTGGTCGTCGATGTACGTCGTCGACTGGCCGGGCGGAGACGCCGTCGCCTGTGTCGTCACCATCACGTTCTTGAACTTGTCGTAGGTGATCCCGAAGAGGCCCGCGAAGGACTGATCCGGACCGAATCGGCCATGCGATACGCCGTCATAGGCCGGGACCAGGCCATACTTGCCCGCCAACCGGAAGATCGTGCCCTTGCCCCGGCCCAGGCAGACGCCCTTGTTTCCGACGTCGGCGCCGATACTCGTGTTGTCGCCGCAGATCACGCGCACGACGTTTCCTGACGACGCGCCCGTCAGGTTGGTCCACATGCTCTCGACGAAGGCGATGTTGTTGTCCCTGAAGGCGCCCCGAATCGTGACGTCAGACGTGGACTTCACGAGATGGGAGGAGCCATGGACGTCGTCTCCGAAGGCCTTGGCGATCGCGAGCGTCGAGGGTTGGGTCGTGCGCGCGAGGTTGGCGTAGCCCCCGTCGCCTGCGCTCCCGAAGGCCGATGAGGTCGTCGAGCTGCTCGAGTTGGTCCCCGTGAGGCCAGCCAGAAGCGTGTCGGCGCCGAGCGTGCCGTAGGTATTGCACAGATCCTTGTGCCCCGAGATGTCGTAACAGAGCGCGTGCACGCCGTTTTGATAGACTACGTCGTCCTCTCGTATGACGCCCTTGCCCCAGGCCGTGTAGAAGATATTGCCGTTCCAGTTCACCTTGATGTCGGTCGGCTGGCTGACGTAACGCAGGAGAGCCCAGTGGCCCGCAGCGGTGGCCGCCGTGCAGCCGGTGTTGTGGCCGTCGATGGTGCCGATCCCATTGGCGCCGCACTCGGCCGAGATGAAGCCCTCGATATCGTCGTCCGGGTCGAGGGGGTACGGAGTTCCCCCGTTCGCGACGTAGATATTGATGTCATCCGCGTCGTCGTAAGTTGCATTGACTGACTCGATGTCCACGCCCCACGGGTGGTTCAGCTTTCCTGTCGTCGTGATTTGTCCGGTGTAGTCTGTTGTATTCTGGGATTGCCAGACTCCCGCCACGACGTACACCGTTTCGGCCGACCTTCCGGCCTCCGCGCAGATTCCCGAGCTGCCGTCCGCGCAGACGACTCCTATCACGTGGTTATAGGAGTCGGCGAAGAAGACGTTCGCGTAGCGGTCGACGGCGATGCCCATCGGGATGCCGAGGAGCGTCTCGTCCTTCGGGCAGCCATCGTAGTCGGTGGAGCCGTCCAGGCACCACGTGCCGTCATCATTGGTGAGGTCGTGAGGGTCCTCGACCGTCCCTCTCTTGTCGGGGAAGCCGACAATCGTGTAGATGAACCCAGCCGTCTTTCCACTGCACCAGTAGTTGTCAAGGGTGCCGACGTCGTTGTAGCACGCGACTCGAATCACCTTCTCGGCCGGGTCCGAGGTGTAGATATTTCCGAACCGGTCCCTCGCCATGTAGGCCGGCATGCGCCAGGTGGACTGCGAGGCCCAGGTGGGCTCCGTGCTTCTTCGGTTCCACACGATGCTGTGCGGAGCGGTGGCTCCCTGCTGGAAGATCACCGAGTCCTCTCCGCTCGCATCCAGGGCTGGCATCGGGGCGAAGGAGTTCGTGTTGTACTGGCTGACCTGGAGCGTCGGGCTCTCCCAGGTGCTCGTGCTTGCCGTGTACTTCCGGGTCCAGACTTCCATGACGTCATTGTTGTCCTCGACCCAGGACGCGAGGATGTCGCCGTTGTCGATGATGGAGACCTTGGGATTGGACGCGTCCCTGGAGCCGTCGGAGAGCTCCACCGTATCCCCTGGAACCGAGTCGTCGTACGAATCCTCGTAGTCGCCAGGTTCGAAGTACGCGAGCTTGATCCGGTAGTTGGTCTCGCCGTCCGGCTTGGAACGGTAGATGACCGCTCCCTTCCCGTTTCGGTTCATGTCCGTCTCGGGGTCCCGGGCGTCCTCAAGCACGCTCGTGATAGCCGGCTGTTGGGTGAGGCCTTCGTCGTCGTAGCTGTCCAGGTTCTCGTCCGACGCCATCCAGTAGGAGATCTGGAACTTGCCGCTCGCGGCCGCTGTCTCCTCCTCGCAGAACGCCATGATCCCGATATCGTCTGCTTCGAAATAGTAATAGGGAGAACCACCGCCTTCGTCGTCGCCATAGGAAACCATGACGCGGGTATTCCGTCCGATGCGATCCGTAGCAGACGAGATGGTTGAATTTCCGGAGTCTAGGTATCCCATCGCGCGGGAGATGATGTTCAGCGATGCGTTGTCGTAGTCCGTCATGTAGAAATACGTGGCATGACAGTGGCTGAGGGAGGGGCTCCCCGAATTCGCGGCCTCCTGCCAGCCGATGATCCCCAGCAGCTCGTCGGTTGAGGAGCTCCCCCCGTACGTTCCGTTGCATTTCGCGACGTCCACGCGTGGGTTCTGGGCGCTCGTGCTCGTGGACTCCTCGATGCTTCCGAGCGAGAAGCCCGTCGTGGTTCCAGAAGACGCGCCATAGTAAAACTTGGCGTTGATTCCCATGTTGCTCGTCGACTTGTACTTGGTCGCAGCGACCAGGACTCGCTCGTTGGCCATCGCGATCGCGGGCTGGATGAACTCCGTGCCGCTCACCTGAGCAAAGGGCGTCACCTCGTCCAACCTTCCGCCGAATCCGTCCACGATCTCGTACGAACCGGCGCTGGCGGCTCTCATCTTGACGACCGCGGACGTGCTCACCTCCTCGGTCCAGGCGAGGACGGCGGCTTCCGAGTTTTCGTGGTCGTTCGCGATGACGAGCTGACCGGCGTTCCTGCTCGTGGAGCTGCCGACATCGTCTTCCTCGGTGATGGACGGCGCAGGGGTCGTCGAGTCGCTGTCTTCGTAAAAACGACACAGGGGACGGTAATCCGTGTCACCGATTTCGATCTGCAGCCAGCAGAGAATGGCGTCTCCGTCCGATTCCCGCACCGCGATCACCGGCTCCTTGCCGTCGCCGTCGAGCGGTTCATTCAGGACCTGCAGCTTGCTCCACCCGTACTGGCCTGCTCCGTACCCGCCGGTGATACCCGCGACGCCCGTGTTCCCCGAGATGTTCTTCACGTAGCCCGGGTAGCCCTGAAAGAGATGGGAGGACGCGCTTGAGGAGTTCCAGGCGACCGTCGTCGCGGTGGTGTTCGGAAAGAACTCGAACATTCCGCCGCTATAGTAGGTGAAGGTCGCGCCAGCCTGGGCCGTGTTGTTGAGGGCTACGGTCGAGGGTTTCGCTGGAACGGGGGTGGTGGAGGAGAGGGTACCCGTGAGCATGTTGAAGTTCGCGCCGTTGGTACCGCTCGGTCCGATGACCGGGTTCGAGAAGACGTCCTGCCAGGGGAGCGTGTCGCCCCGGTTGCGGATGTAGAGCGCCACCGGGTCGAGCGAGCTGAGAGTCGCGCTGCAGTTATTCAGGCTGGGAACGGTCGCGTTCGAGGAGGCGACATTCTGGGCCGTGCCGACCACCGATCCAAGCGGCCAGGAGGCCGAAACGACCGGGGGCCCGAAGTCGGACTGGCCGACGTCGATGTACTGGCTCCCGCCGGCGGGGCCGCTGCTCGAGGAGCTGGTCTGCGTGATGCAAGTGCAGGAGGAGGCGTCGAGAACGAGCCCGGAGCTGCAGATCGTGTTGCAGGTGAACCCGGCGACGATGCTGCTCGCGATGCATTGGTTCAGAAGGTTGACGAAGCTCGACTTGATCGTGTTGTCCAGGCACTGCGAGTACTCGGTGATCGTGTTGCCCTGCAGGTCCTTTGGCCCGCAGTTCGTGCTCAGGACGGTCGAGTAGCAGTCGACGCAGATCGCGCGATCCGGGTTCCCCTCGCTGTAGTTCGTGCACGGAAATTTCGCGTCGTCGCTCGACGTCGTATCGCTGCCGATCGTCTTGAGCGTCTTGGAGCTCGACCTGACTGTCTTCGCGGTAAAGCCGTTGTTGGGGAGACAGCCTGCCGTGCCGATCGCGAGAAGAGCGATGGCGGCGGAGTAAATAAGTCCGCTCCCGGCTCGCGCTGCCGCGCGTCCAGGGTGCACAAACCCCTTTGTTGGGATCTTCCGACGTACCGCCCTAAACACCCATATCCCCTTGTTCTGTCGATTCTAATAGTAACAGAGTAATTGAGTCAAGAATTACGAGCGATCTTTCGGATGACCGCCCTTTGACCTGCATAGGTTCACGAATTCTAAGGCTCAACCCCTCTTCCGCTCGACAGGAGGCAGGATCGGGTCGCTCGCGACACAGTCCACCGCTACCGACTGCGTTCCGCTTCGAAGTCCAGAATCAGCAATGGATCGGAGCGCAGGAGCGCGGCTTCTTTCCAGTGGGAAGGACGTGGCTGATCGCATCCGTCGAGCGCCGCAAGCGTAAGCGCGACTCGAGCCTGCTTGTGACGGGAACGAAGACTGAAGGGCGCCGCCTCTGTGGCCTGCGAGCCTCTCGGCTCGACTAAACGGGCCCACCCTCCCAGGTCGTGCACGATCGTCTCCAGGTCGTGGGGAGGAATCAGTCCGGAAGGGTTGCCCCACCGGCGCACCATTCTGGAGCGCGACTCCTCACAGTTCTGCGCGGCCGCGGAAAAGGGGGGCGAGCCGGAGAGCTCGCGAGCTGAGCTCAGCACCGTTACGGTCAGGTCGATCCGGTCGAGGATCGGACCTGAGAGTCTCATCAGATAGGAGCGAAGCTGCGAGGGGGAGCACCGACACGGAGGCGCTCTCTCGGGAGTCGGGCAGTGGCCCGGCCAACCTCCGCACGGGCAGAGGTTTCCGGAGGCGGCCAGGCGAAATCCGGCGGCAAGCTCGATCGATCCGCCGGCGCGGGTCAGCGTCACTCGGCCCCGCTCGAGGGGCTCCCGCAGGGACTCCCGGCTGTCACGCGCCCACTCCGGGAGCTCGTCAGCGATCAGGAGCCCGCCGTGAGCGAGCGAGTACTCTCCCGGGCGCAGTCCGCTTTGCCCATACGATCCCATCAGGGCCGCGGGTTTCGCGTGAGTTCCTACCCGTCGAATCAGAAACTCGGGAGGAGCCCCCGCATGACCGGCTGGAGAGTGTGCGCTTGGGCGAACAAGCTCCTCGAGCAACCGATGCTCGACCAGCGCGCGCGCGGCGGGCCTGGGCTGAAGTTCCCGCGCCCATTCGAGTGCGTGGCTCTTGCCCGCTCCCCGTGGGCCAAGCAGCAGCAGGTGATGCGATCCGGCGCTTGCCGCGCAGACCGCGCGCAGAAGAGTGGGAGCCAAGGGGAGGAGTCCGGAGCCACCGTTGCGGATCGTCGAGCCGAAAGGCTCGCGTGCGGTCATGTCGGCGCCCTCCGCGCCCGCGGGCTCGGCGTTTTCCGAGGGGCGGATCCGGGCAGGCACTTCGTTAGGAGCGAGCGCAAGCCGTTCGATATTTTCCCACGCCTCCTGGAGGTCGGAGGCGCCTAGGACGTAGGGCCGTAGCTCGTTTACGCGCGAGCCTCCCGGCTCGACTGCAAGCGCGTCTCCCGCGCAGCCGGCAGCCGAGATTTCCTCCAGCGCAAGGGTCACTCTCGAAGCGTCTTCGCGAGCGACCAGCACACCGCAGACCCGCGCCGAAAACGCCGCCCAAGCCAGGCGCGTGGCGCAGCCCGCTGGCTTGAGCGAGCCGTCGAGCCCGAGCTCGGCCCAGGCCAGAATCCTCTTCTCCGGCCCACACGCGTCACGGCGGTTCTTCTTGCCTCTGGTACGCTCGCCTTCGGCTCGACGACGCTCCCGGGCTCTCGCCGCGACGAGCAGTCCGAGGGCGATGGCCGCATCCATTCCGGTTCCGGATTTTCGGATGCCGGCCGGGGCCAGGTGCACCACCCAGCGCCTCCGGGGAATCTGGAGCTCGCTGCTGAGCAGCGCCGCCTGAACGCGGTCGACGGCCTCACCGACCTCCGGCCCGGGCAGACCGATCAGGTGCACGCCCGGAAGCTGCATCGTCGAAGCGACCTCGATCCACGTGACATCAGGCCGGGGAAGGTGATTCAGGAGCGAGCCGACGCGTAGCATGGGCCTGGCCAGGTGCAACGCCTGGGCCTTGAATCGTGCTACTTCCCGCGTCTTCGGGAGATCATTTCGTCCTTGGCCCGATTGATCGCTTCGGCGATCTTCTGCGCGTCTTTCCACTCCCGTGAATTCTGCTGGCCTACCTTGTCCGGATGATACTGCTTCATGCGGTCCCGGTAAGCCTTCTGGATTTCGGCCTCCGAG
>CAYJTX010000060.1:0-12114 GCA_964372615.1 uncultured Bacteriovoracaceae bacterium
GGGGACTCGAACCCCCACACCCTTGCGGGCACTAGACCCTGAATCTAGCGCGTCTACCAATTTCGCCATCCTCGCAGAAATCGTGGGTCGAGACCTCGGATTTAGCCGAATACCTGTCGGATGTCGAGGAGTTCGACAGTTCAGCCGAGGCGATCGTGCGGCCAACCCCCGAGAATCTCGAGGGTCCTGACTGTGTCCGAATTGGCACAGGGCGTGCTCTTAGCGCCCATCGATGTTCCCGCCAGTGGGCGGGAGGAAAGAGGATTTATGATGAAGTCCCCTTGGATTTGGAATCGGCGAAAACTGACCTGCGCATCCGGCGCCCTGGCGCTTTCACTCGTGGCGTTCGGCTGCGGGTCGGAGAACACCCCTACGTCAGTGGGTGGAGTCCAGAACGCGGTTGTTCCAGCTTGCCCCTCCGGTCAGTATCGGATCGGCGGAACCTGCGTGATCGGAGCCACCTATCAGCAGGCCTGCTCGAACGTCTTCGGAACGATCGTCACCTCAAGCGGGCGCGAGCTGTGTCGCACGCAGAAGTACTTCGTCAACCCGGCGACCTACGGCTGGTTCAGCTTCAGCGGTTACAATTCGATCTGGACGCTGACTCCGAGCAATCCCTCCGGCCCCTATGCCTTCAACACGGGCCTCAGCGTGAAGGCGGGAGACAAGATCACCCATCGCGCGAGCGGGGGTTGGGGAGGCATCTCGTACGATTCCTTCTCGATCCTGGGAGGCTTCATCAGCGGAGGCTCCTATAGCTACGACTGCGACCAGTTCTCCTTGAACGGCCGCAAGGACGGCACCACGTATACGAACGAAGGGCTCGCCGCCGGCCTCGTGGGCACCGATGGGACCGAGGTTTTCCTTCTCGGCACCTACGCTTCGAAGACCGTGATCAACGCCGGGACGCTCAAGTTCGGTTTCAACCTGCCAGCGAGCTCCTACGGGCTTTGCTCGAGCGCCACGATCACCGAGCTCACGGTACAGCATTGCGAAGACGTCTCGGGCACGACCTATCCTTGTCCCTAGGCCTGCGTTAAAGTCTCGCGGGTGAAGCGAGGCTCGCGCAGCCCGACGTCCCTGATAGGAACTGTTCAGAAGCACCACCGAGGGTTCGCGTTCCTCTCATTCGATGATACTCGCGTCGAGGATGCCTACGTGCCTCGGCAAGAGGCGGCGCGGCTCTTTCCAGGCGACCGTGTTCGCGCCGAGCTTTCTGCATCCGGCGAAGTCGAGAGCCTCGAGGTCATCGAGCACGCCATCCGCGAGGTCGTTGGGACGTTTCGGCGCTCGGGCGATCGACGTGGGGGCGTCCTGGGTTGGGTCCGTTTCGAGCGACGCAATGCGCGCGAGGACATTCCGGTGACGCTGGCTTCGAAGGGCTCCCTGCCTCCGGACGGCCACTGGGTGCGAATCGAGCTGCGGTTTCGCGATCACGGCCCGTTTCCGGTCACGGGCCGACTGGTCGAGGCGCTCGGACTGACGATTCCGGCGAGCTCCGACATCGGAATGATCGCGGGCGAGCTGGGCCTTGTCGAGGCACACGCCCCGGAGGCGATCGCCGAGGCTGAGGCGTTTCCGCGCGAGGTGTCGAGAGGAGGGCGCACCGACCTTACGAACGTGCCATTCCTCACTATCGACGGCGAGACGGCGCGGGATTTCGACGACGCGGTTCATGTCGATCACCGGGACGGGGGGTTCACCCTCTGGGTGGCCATCGCGGACGTCAGTACCTATGTTCGCGTGGGATCGGCGCTCGACTCAGAGGCTCGGGCGCGCGGTACGAGCGTCTACTTCCCGGAGCGGGCCTTCCACATGCTTCCGAGCGCGCTTTCGGAGGGCCTCTGCAGCCTCAAGCCGGGCGTCCCGCGCCTCGCGTTCACCTGCCGCGCGGAGCTGGATCAGGATGGCCGCCCCCGAAAGACGGAGCTCTTCGAATCGGTGATTCGAAGCCGCCGGAGGGCCACCTACACGGAGATCGAGGCGGAGCGCTCAAGGAACGAGGGAAACCGGGACTGGGAATTCGCGGCACACTTCGGGCTCTTCCGGCTTCTCAGAAGGCGGCGCCTCGGCCGTGGGGCGCTCGACTTCGACCTGCCGGAGGCCGAGACGAAAGTCGACGCGGAGGGGAATCCGACGTCGATACGCAGGCTCATCCGGAACGACGCCCATCGGCTGATCGAGGAGTTCATGATCGCGGCGAACGAGGCGGTCACCGTCTGGGCGATCGACCGGAAGATTCCGTTTCTCTATCGTGTTCACGATGAGCCAGCTCGGAAGTCGATCAGCGAATTCGCGGCTAACGCTGCTGCTTCAGGCAAGAAACTCCATCTCTCGCCCGAGCGTCCCCTGGTTCGCGTCCTTTCCGAGTACCTGAGGGAGATCGCCGAGCACCCGCTGGCCGATTACCTGAACTATCTCTTGCTCAGATCGCTCAAGCAGGCGGTCTACAGCGAGGTGAACGCGGGCCACTTCGGTCTGGCGTCGGTCGCGTACACGCACTTCACGAGCCCGATCCGTCGCTATCCGGATCTCGTGGTGCATCGACTCCTCCGTGCCGCGCTTCGGGGCCAGAAGCCGGCGCGCGCCGCCGAGCTCGAGGCGATCGCGGCCCACTGCAGCCACCGGGAGCGCGTGGCGGCCGACGCTGAAAGGCAGGCCGTTCGCCTCAAGCAGGCCCGCTTCATGGCGGCCCATCTCGGCGAGGAGTTCGACGGAGTCGTCGTGCATGTCGCCGACAGCGGAGTCATCGTTCGTTTCGAGGATCCCTTCGTGGAAGGATTCCTTCCGTGGGACGCGTCCAGTGGCCCCGCCCCTCGCGTGGGGACTCGCCTTCGCGTCTCGGTCGTGCGAACGGACCTCGAGGCGAGGCGGGTCGAGCTGGCGCTGCTCGGCGCCCGCGCCCGGCGACCGGACGGCGCCCGGCAATTTCCGCCGCGTGGACGACACCGGCGACGCATGCGATCCTAAAGCCAAATATGCGTTGGTGGAGAACCGGCCGGCAGATCGGCCAGGCGGTCAAGAACGTCCAGCGGTTCCGCCAGATCGTCGCTGTCTTTTCAAAGCACGGATTCGTGGACGTCGTGGAGCGAATGGACCTGGGAAAGTTCCTGCCAGGCCGCCTCGCCGCGTTCGCCGCCGAGCAGGCCGACCGAAGCACCCAGGAACGGATGCGCCGCGCGTTCGAGGAGCTCGGGCCGACGTTCGTGAAGCTCGGTCAGCTCCTGTCGACGCGGCCTGACCTGATTCCGGAAGCCTTCATCGAGGAGTTCACCCGACTTCAAGATAACGTCCAGCCGCTGCCCTTCGACGTGGTCCGCGTCGCCGTGGAGCGGGAGCTCGGGCGGAGGCTCGAGGAGGCCTACGCGGTGTTCGATCCGGAGCCGCTCGCGGCGGCGAGCATCGGCCAGGTTCACTCAGCTCAGCTCCATTCGGGCGAAAGGGTCGTGGTCAAGGTCCAGCGGCCCGAGATCGAGAAGATCATCAAGACGGACATCTCGTTGCTCGCCTTCATCGCGGGGTTGCTCGAGAAGTACGTACCAGAGAGCCGGGTCATCGGTCCGCGGACGATCGTCGACGAGTTCTTCCGCACCCTCTCGTACGAGCTCGACTTCGTGGTCGAGGCGAACAACATGAGCAAGATCGCCGAGAACATGGCCTCGATTCCCGAGGTCGTGATTCCGAGGGTCTACAAGCACCTCAGCACCCGGAAGGTCCTCACGCTCGAGCGCTTCGATGGCATCCGGGTCAATGACCTCAAGGCTCTGGATGCCGCAGGCATCGACCGTAAACATGTCGTACAGGTCGGGGCTCGCGCCTTTTTCAAGGCCGTCATGATCGACGGCCTGTTTCACGGTGACCTGCACGGGGGAAATCTCTTCATTCTTCCAGGAAACAGGCTCGGAATGATCGACTTCGGCATCGTCGGCAGGCTGTCGGAGAAGTCTCGCGACCAGCTCGTGAACATGATCATGTCCCTGCTGACCGAGGATTACGAAAACCTCTGCTACCAATACGCGGAGCTCGGAGCCTCGTCGCCCTCCATTGATCTGGACGGATTCCAAAGGGAGGTGCGCAATACACTTTCCCCCTACATGGGTCTCTCGCTCGGCGACCTGAATGCCGGAAAGGTGCTGATCGACGCGACCAAGATCGCCACGAAGTACAACATCAAGATTCCAGGCGACTGGATGCTCGTGTTCAAGGCGATCCTCACGATCGAGGGCATGGGCAGGACTCTAGATCCGGGGTTCGATCTGCTGGCGACCGGCAAGGACCTCGTGAAGGACCTGGTGAAGAATCAGTATTCGGTTCAGCGGCTCTCCAGGGACTTTCTCTGGGTCGCGAAGGACGTCGCGGCCCTCCTTCAAGTGCTGCCTCGACAGATCCGCTGGATGTTTCGGAAATTCAACAGCAACGACTTCGCCTTCGAGATCAAATCGCCGGATCTGCAGGACATCCGCTCGCAGCTCGACGTCAACGGCCGGCGCGTGAGCTCGAGCGTTGTCGTGGCCGGTATGTTCATCGCCTCGTCGATCGCGCTCCACCAGACCACTGGGCGGATGGTTTGGGATTATCCGCTCGCCTCGGTGATTTTCTTCGTCGTGGGAGCGTTCGTTCTGCTCAGGCTGTTCCTGAGATCTTTCCGTTAACGGGACGGCGGGCCCCTGCGGCCTCCGCCTGGGCGGCCCCCGCCTCTTTGGCCCTCTCCCATGCCCTGGCCCTTGAGCACTTCCTCGGCCTTGGCGACCTGCTCGCTCTTTTTCTGGTCGAATTCCTTCAGGCGAGTCTGCATTTTTTCAATCTGCTTCTTGAGCTCGTCTTTCGCCTGGTCCATCTGCTTCGCGATCGCAGTCTTCGCCTCCGCGACGACGTTGGGCTTGTCGGCGTCCGAAGCCTCGGAGTACTTGAGCCGGAGCTTATCCATGGCGAGCCTCTGCTCCTGCATGCGGATCCGGCGCTCCATTCGCTCCCTTTGGCGCTCACCCTTGTCGCCGGGGCCGCCTTCGCCGTCCAGCGGAGGTCCACCTTCTTCCATGCCCGGTCCTTCTCCGGGGCCCTCTTCCGCGCGAGTGTTGGATGCCCAAGCGGCGCAGCAGAGCGCCAATCCCAGGCCCAGCGCGGGCGCGAGCCAGTCGACGATGCGATCGGTTCTCGGTTTCCTTGTGGAACGCATGAAGGATTCCCCCTATCTCATGGTTGAAACGGACCAGTCGGCGGAAGGTTTCGCCCTCCACTCGGCCACGACTCTCATGGCCTCTTGTAAATCTCCGACAATACGGCACTTATGGGACTGGCGCCCGATTCCCGCCCTCTCGATGACAACGCGGGGCTGAGGCCGCACTCCGTAGAGAATCGCGCGCCTTCCCGTCTCTGTGAGGTCGGCGATCGCGGTTTCGAGCGCGACGAGGCCGGAGATGTCCATCATTGGGACGTCTTCCAGTGAAAAGATGACGATTTCGACGGACTCATCGGTTTCCTCGATCGCCTCGATCGCTCGTTCGGCAGCTCCGAAAAACAAGGGGCCCGCGATCTGGTAATGGACCGTGCCGGGCGGCAGAAGCTCAGTCAGCTTTCCGTGCTGCTCTCCCGTGAGGGTCAGCTCGCCCGAGGTGAGAGTGGCCATGCGCTTCATGAAGAGCATGGCAGCTAGTACGATGCCGACGCTGACTCCGACGACCATATCGAAGAGCACTGTGAGCAGGAAGCAGAGCCAGAGCACGATGACGTCGCTCTTGGGGGCGACCTTCACGATGTTTGCGAAGTGGCGGAGGTCGGACATGTTGTAGGCCACGAATACAAGGAGGGCCGCCAGGGCCGCCATGGGGAGAAGTGAAATCACGGATGCGAGCACCACCGTCGCGAGGAGTACGAGAGCCGCGTGAGCCATCGCAGCGACCGGAGAACGCGCGCCGAAGCGTATGTTCGCGGCAGTGCGGGCGATCGCTCCCGTCGCGGCGATTCCACCGAAGAACGGACAGATGACATTGGCGATTCCGAGAGCCACGAGCTCGGAGTCCGGATCGTGTTTCGTGCGCGCCATGCCGTCGGCGACCACGGCCGAGAGGAGGGACTCGATTGCAGCAAGCAGGGCGATCGCGAAGGCCGAGGGAGCGATGGCCCGCAGGGTTTCGAAACTGAGCTGGAATGGGTGGCCCGCGACTCCCGCGAAATTCCAGGGCCAGTCCACGGCCGGGAGCGCCGAGGGAATCCCGTGAACCGCCCTACCCCCGATCTCGGTCGTGAACCGGTTCGCGATCGTGGAGAAGCGAAGCTCAGGAAAACAACGGGAGGCGACCAGAACGGCCAGCGTCGCGATCGGAAGGGCGATCAGCGGAGCCGGCACCTTCTTGTTGATTCTCGGCCAGAGCACAAGGATCGTAAGGGTGGCGAACGCAACGCCGAGCTCTGCGGGAGACCAGGTTCCCCGGGCCTGGAGAAGGGCCTGGACCCGGTCTAAGTAACTCTCCGGGAGGTGGTCGAGCTTGAGCCCAAAGAAATCCTTGAGCTGGATCGTCGCGATGACGACCGCAATTCCTGTCGTGAATCCGGTTGTGACAGGATGGGGAATGAACTCGATCAGGCGCCCCATGCGCCCAAGCCCCATGAGAATGAGCAGAGTTCCCGCCATGAATCCTGCTGTGAGGAGACCGCCGAACCCGAATTTCTGGACGATCGGCACGAGAATCACCACGAAGGCCGCGGTCGGCCCGGCGACCTGGCAGCGCGAGCCGCCCAGGAGCGCGGTGATTGCGCCTGCGATGATCACCGTATAGAGCCCGTATTGGGGGTCGACGCCACTCGCGATCGCGAGGGCCATCCCGAGCGGGATGGCGACGAGTGCGACCACGCCTCCAGCCAGCAGATCCGTACGGAGCTCGGCCAGGCCGTATCCTTCCCGCAGGGCCTGTTTCAGGGCGTAGAATGGCTGCCAGGTGAACTGACTCGAGTAATCGAGAAGCGCGTCAATCCACTCTCCGAGGCGGCTCTGTGGATCAGAATCCCGGGTATTGTGGTGAGGCATATCGGCTAGATCACCCTACCTCTCCGGAAGCGATCGCAAAAGTGGGACGAGCATCCACGCTGGGTTAATTGACATCGCATCAGGCCTGACCTATTCAGACAGCTGTTTGACTAATTGTATTATCTTGGGCGTCGGGGTGTAGCGCAGCCTGGTTAGCGCGCTTCGTTCGGGACGAAGAGGTCGCTGGTTCGAATCCAGTCACCCCGACCATTTTCTGATCGAGGCTAAGACCCCTTACCGCGATTGCGGAGACCCCTGGCACATGAGGTCGGGCCAAAATACACCTTGAACGGTGCAGGGAATTGCGTGAGATTAATTTTTTGAATGGACTTTATGGATTACCTCTTCTGCGAGGGAAGCCATGCGTCTCGAGATCCCGGTGCTCTGCCAGCGGTGATTTTGCTCGATCTGAAACTCCCCAAGGTCGGAGGTCTCGATGTGTTGAGGCGAGTCCGATCCGATCCAAGAACAACGCTCATTCCCGTCGTCATTCTGACTTCGTCCAAATCGGTGCGGACAGCTTCGTGCGAAAACCTATCGACTTCTCGGAGTTCTCGGAAGCAATCGCCCGATTGGGAGTCTATTGGCTGCTCATCAACGAAGGCCTTCCGGAGAAGCAGCAGCCCAAGTCTCAAGAGGCGGCCGAGTGGCCTCTACTGAGGTTGGGAACGCTTTCGCGCCGCTCGAAACTTTTCCAATCCGTAGTTCAGATCTTCCCGAACGCGCATGAGCTCGTCCAAGAGGAGGTCCGCGTCGACTTGCCTCGCGGAAGGCGAGACGTGCGGGAGCTGCCTCGTTGAAAAAAGAAACTCCGTGCCATCGCGCAATCTGAGCGACGCATCGTACTGGCCCGAATTCATTACGAACCGCTCGATGGGCACAGAACCTTCAAAATGCTCCATCAGGTAATCCTCCGCCCGTTCGATGGCACGCAGGTCGTTTTGGGCCATTTCTTCGGAAAAGGTTGGATCGACTCGCCCGTCGCGCGCCGCTCGGAGGTCTGCCGGCCGGTCGGCGTGGTGCTCATCGACGACATGACCTCCCTCGCCATAGGTTCTCACGATATCCACGCCCCCACCGCTTCGCGACGAGCGATAGCCTTCCGAGAGCTTGAATTGGGGATCTAGGATTCTCAATCGGAGGGGGCTCTGGTCCGTAGCCGGAGAATCCTGCGCCAGCGAACGCTTCACATGAACGCCTTCATGCGCAACCGTGTGGCTTGGTCGCTCGTTCGTGAGGTCGTTCCACTCCAGAGCGATAACGCCGTCGGAGGCATTGTGGTATCCCGCCGTTCCGGACCAAGCGGTTTCCGGGTCGAAGACGACGCGGGTTTTGCGCTTGTTGAATTGCGCGTAGGCCAATCGCGAAAGCCACGGCAGGGACCTTGAAGTTCCCGACGGCGGGATCTCAATAACAACCTTTCGACGGCCACCCACCTCCTCCACATGGGCTGGGACACCGGTTTGATTCAGGTAGGTCGCCGCCTCGTTGGCCAGATCGTCTTCCAGGCGCCGCGACTTCTGCGGATCGCCATCGCTGCCCGGTGTGGCTCGATGGATTATTAGCCTCACATACGCGTTGTCAACGGGCTTACGGACACGCGCGCGCGTTTCTTCCACGCGCCGGGGAGTGAGGTCGGCCTCTAGGCGAAGATCGAGGCGATCAACGAGTCGCGTCTTAATTGTGCGACCCGTCGACAGGTCCTTCAAAACAGCGAAGCCTAACTGATCCACAGCGGCGACCTCGAATCGAGTCTCTCCATTTCCGGCTTTCTGGACAAAACGGTCGCCAATGACGGGCGAGCGCCGGATCTCGGTTCTGAATTTCGCTAACTCCTCGACCGAGAGCGCCGGAGTGCGTCTTTCTCTTTCTAAGAGGGCGCTTCTTCGCGGAGAACCTGGAGAATGGCCCCCTCCTTCCGTCGATCGACTGAAGTCGCGTGAGGGATCCGCGCTGGGACGCTTCGGCGTCCGTGCGGCCGCGTGTCGGCGATGACTCGCGATTCCTGCGCTCGATGCGACCGTTGTCGCCAAACCGGTCGCGTCGGTGGCGGTCGCCTTCGAAGTCTCTAGGGCCGCCGCGAGCGCCTCATGGTAGTCGATCGGCCGCCCGGCGCACGCCTGTTCGTAAAGGGTTTCGAAAAACGCGCGCGTGCCTGACTCAGTGATGCTTTCTCCGTACTGGCTGAGCAGCCGGACCCCTGCGCGCTCGAGCCACGACGGAGCGGCCAGCAATCGCTCCGCCGTCGTAGCGGTGGCCGCGGCCGCGCTGCCTGATCGGGTCCAATTCGCGATCAAGCGGTTGGACCCTCGAGTCGCCCCGGCTTGAAGCGCGCCCGACAGGGTGTCGAGAAAGAAGTTCGCGCCCTCTTTGCCCCAGTCGATGTTCAGCACGTTTCCCGAACGCCAGTCCGTCGCTGTTCGGAACCCCAGCCGTGCGGAAGCATCGACGGCTCCGGTCCCGACCACTTCCGCGCCGCCCTTGGCGAGGCGAAGAAGGCGCGAGGCCGCTTTCATCCCATCAACGACGCGCTTACCCTTCGTCAGCAGGGCCCCGATGCCGCCCGTCCCGATCGTGAGCAGCACCTCTTGCGAGACTTCGTAAACGGTCAAGATTGTTTTCATCTCCTCGATGTCTTGATCCAGTAGCTGGCGTTTCATAGTCTCGCGTCTGCGGAACTCGTCCCACATCCCATCGATCGCCCGCTGGCGCGCGTAGAGCTCGCCGGGGTTAGCGGTGGGGTGGGCATCCCAATCGGCGAGCTTTCTCTGCCAGCTCGCGACGAAAAGATTCACCTCCTCGAGAACTCCCCCCCCTTCGGCATACCTTCGGAAAAGCGCTTCTTGCAGGGCCGAAGCTTGGGCCAGGAAGATCCCGCGGTGATGCCGGAGAAGCCTCTCGCTCGCCGAACGAACGAGAGGCTGCGGACCGTCGCCAGCTCGCTCGCGCGCATAAGAGAGCGCCACGAGGTAACCATGATAGACGGGTTGGATTTTCGCCCAGGCCTGCGGGTGATCCCTTTGCAGGATGGCAAGAGCCCCGTGGTAACTGCGGGGGTCGAAATCCGATGATCCGAACGCGAGCAGATAACCCGCGCGCTCGGGCGGCAGGCCTAGAACATAGTCAGTGAGCTGGTTTCCGTTGGGTTTTCGTACTGCGAAATCGAGATCCCCAAGTACTCCAGTGACCCTTTCAAGAAAGTCCGACTGATGGGCCTTCGCCCAGCTCAGGAGGCCGGCGCGGGCGTCATCGGAAAGGCCGCCGTAAAGCAAGACATGAGCGAACTGTTCGGCAGTGAGCTGACCGAGAGCGATTCTCCGGCTCAACGCAGCCAAGGAAGGGGTCTCGAACGGCGAGGCGAGCTCGCGATCGCGGACGCAATCGGCCGCCTGATTCGCCTTCTCCGAGAGCCGGGTGGCTCCTCGGCCCAGCTCGGCCAGGGTCTCGTTGATCCAACGAACGGCCTTCCGGTTTCCGGATTCGATGTAATCCGCGAACGCTGCGAGCCCGTCGACGACGAGGCCTCCTGCTGCTTCCGCCTGAAGGCGGCGGATTTCCGCTTGCTTCTTGCAAACCCAATGGTACCCGCCGGCGCTGCATCGGCTGTCCGGAAACGGTTCGGTCGAGGCCTTGCATGCGAGAATTTTCGCGGGGGGCTCCTCGTAGCACTGATTGACCCGAACCCATCGGTGGGCTCTTCGAAGCTGGTGGCGGATGTAATCCCTAATGCGACTGACGGGCCTCAAAACGCGGCGAATATCGTAAGTCTTCTTGTCCCAGCTTGCCCGAAGCCAGGCCATACCTCGTTGCACGAGGCGCGTTCTCTCGGCAGCGATTTCCCTTTCCGTCACGCACTTCCAAAGGAAGTGACCCTTCGTGGCGCACCTGTTGTGGTATGCATAGGGACGCTTCGGGGCTGGGCATTTCTGGGTTGGAGATGCTGAGCAGCCCGAGAGTCTCTCGGCGGCCGCGACAGCTCGAGGGGCGCCCAACGCGAACCGCGCTCTGGCGAAGAGATGCCACCTCACCACCTACTCTTCGGATCGACGCCCCCCTGAGGTTAAGCCGCCTGAGAGGGTAAGCTCGTAGCGGTCGTAATCCGCGTTCTCGTATCGGCTGATCGCTGAAGCGGTGGTCCCAGCTCGCTTCGCTACCTCGGCCTGAGTAAGGCCTGCCTGGAGGCGAAGGCGAACAATTTATTCAGCTACTGATAGCCGGTGATACTCCTCCTCGAACCTCTCGCGAAACCGCGGGTTTGCGAGCTTCTTGTCCAGCCAGCTCTTGGTCTTGCGTGTCGTCTTCATCGTCCTACCCTCGTTTCAAAATCGAGTTTTATCGCCTCGGCACGCTCGATCTCGCCCTTGGGCGTCTTGTCCCCTAGCTTGCGATATCCATGGGTCAGGATCACGCGCTTGCCGATGAAAGGAAACACAGGATGCGCCCGTCCTCAGCCTTGAATTCGAAGATTCACTCACTCCCGGTCAGGTGTTTGAACTTCCTTTCGTTCCGCTCCGGCTGGGCAAGATAGAGCACGAAGGTGATTATCCTGGCCCATCTGAGGCCGTTTTGAAACAGATCGGGGTCATCCCATTACAAACTACGTTTTCGTCTGGCCCGCGCGGCGGCCGAGCTGCTTGCGAGGTAACTCACCCCACAAGGATAATGGAACCTGATCCGAAAAGCGCTGGCTGAGCTGCGCGGGCGCGGCGAAGCCGGCCCGGTCCCCGTCCCGAGTAAAGAGACCTCGCGCCCTCTCAAGGGTGCCTCCTGACTCCGATAGGCCAGCCGATAACTTGCAGCGCGGATGCCATCAGCAGCATCTGTCACAGCCGGCCGATCGCCTGGAAGTGGGCGACCCACTCCCGGCGCCGCCAGGCCCCGAGAAGGGCTGCCGCCTCGTCGTCATAGAACGCGCCCACGCTGCACACGCCGAGGCCACGGGCCTCCCCCGAGAGGTAGACACGCTCCGCCATCATGCCGGCCTCGAAGAAAGCGAGTCGGTACTCCCTCGGACCGGCCCTCTTCAGGCTCTCCCGGTCAAAAGTTGAGAGGAGCACGGCCGCCGCGGTTCCGATAACGTCCTGGGAAAG
>CAYJTX010000061.1:0-12102 GCA_964372615.1 uncultured Bacteriovoracaceae bacterium
CGCGTCTCAGGTAACCGAGGAACTCCGCGGGCAGGTCGTCGAATTCGCAGGTATCTTTTCCACAGGTAGCGCAAGGCGCCCTGGGAGGGACCTGGTATCCGCTCCTTCGCAGCTCATCGGTGGTGGCCAGGACCTGCGCCTCTTTGCCGCACCCCTGGCAGACGTAGGGGAGGTAGAGGGATTCGACGGGCATTCCGCACCCGAAGTCGGGGATCAGGCTGAGCTGAGTCATGATCGCGGGCGAGCAGTGCGAGAGCACGGGGCGCTTACCCTGGTCTCTGATGGAGGTAAAATACTCGATCCAGGTCCGTGTGCCGATGGAGTTGATCCGGCTGACGTCTTTCGTAATCACGTAGACCTGGGGGAGGAGCTCTCCGAAAAGCTCTTCCAGGGAGATGTTCTCCTCGAGCTGGCCTTGGAGCCGGATCACCGTGACCTGGCCCTCGACGACTTTTTGGACCCGAAGAGACCCCATTCCTGCTCGCCGACCTACCGGACAGTGAAGGACCGGGTCTCGGTCCAGCTGCTCGTGATTCCCCGGCTGCGCCCCATCACCCTCCAATAGTAAACCCCGGGTACACGGGGCGTAAAGCGAAGGAAGTTCACGGGACTCGTCGAGTCTACCAAAGGATTGAGAAAATCCCGGCTTTGCGAGATCTGCACCTGGTAGGCCCGGGTCAATGCGGTTTTCTCCCAGGTGACCATCACAGGCAGGCCAGGAGGAAGCGTCGCGTGGGCGAGGGGCTGCTTCGGAACGGGCGCGTCGACGATGACCTCGACCGGCGCTCTTCGGCTCTCCACGCCCTCTCCGGAAGGGAGAGTGGCCGCGACCTGGTAGGTAAAGCTCTGGCGATCGAGGGCTTGGAGCGTGATCTCCGCCTCCGGGCGATCGATCGTCAGGCTCCGCAGTCGTTTCCCGGCGTCGTCGAAGACCGTCAGGTCATAGCGACCCACGTCGGGGAGCGGCTTCCAGAGAAACCGCACGCGAACCGCATCCAGCCGTTCTTCCGAGTCCAGGCGATTCGAGCTGCGGCTGCGTTGTGCTTCCAGCGTCGGCAGGAGCTCGATCGTTGCCGGCTTTCGAGCGGGCGGGCTCGAGTCGATCGGAGGTGCCGGGGGCGCCACCTCCGCAGCGACGAACAGAGGAGATGGCCGCTCCGACTCAGTCCACGACCGGCCTATCGTGAGCGATCGGAACGCGGACCAATCCGATATCTGGCCCTTTGCGTCGAAGGTTCGCACCCGCCATTGGTAGGCGCCGGGTGGCAGGGTCACGGCCGCTCCGGATCCTCCGCCGGCGACCAGGAGAACCTGGCGGGAGTCCGCTTTCGACACGACCTCGACCTGGGGGTCGAGAGCCTTGGGGGCGATATCCCAGGTCAGGACGAGCGGCCTGGGCTCGTCACCGTTCGCGGTGAGGCCAGCCCCATCCACTGGCCCGCGAACCCGGGGCGGCACGACGGGGATCGCGCTGAAAGAGATCCAAGGACTGACATGATCGCCCGACACCAGCCGCCAACGGTGGCGTCCGCCAGGGACCTCGAGCGTGTGCGTTCCCTTTCCGGGATCGATCGGGACCGTGGAGCGGGGAATGGCCGTGAAGCCCTGGGTCACCTCGAGGAACGACTCCGTGCCCTGCGGCGTCTGCCCCAGAGGTTGCCACGAAAACTGGACGGGAATCGCGCTCGACTCAGCCGCGGAGGTCGGCTTGGCGGTGAACGTCTCGTCCCGCTCGGGACGCAGGGGCCTGAGCCAGATGCGCGTTCGGATCTCGCCGCCGCTCGTGCGCCAGGCAAGCTGCTCTCCCGGTTCGAGCAGGAGCTCCTTCGACGGAGCACCGCTTGAGTTCAGCTCCTCGACACTGGCATCTCCCCCTTCGAGCGATATCCGTCCCCCAGGCGAGGTCGAATTTTCCGGTTCGACCGAGACATCGACCGTCGAGCGCCTGGCGTTCGCGCTGACTCTGAACCTGCGATCGCCCAGCTCGAGGACGACAGGGGCTGAGCCCTCCGCGAGCAGGAGATGGACCTGCCCGCTCCGAACCGCGAGCGTCGCGGGTGCGCCGCCCCGTTCGACTCTAACGACAACCAGGGTTTCAGGTCCGAGGTGGGCCTCGCTGCCATGCTCGAGTCTCAGGACCGCGGAGCCGTCCGGTCCGGCGAAGAGGTGCTCGCCGTCGAAGACGGGTTTGGGATCCGTCACGGCATCGCGCCAGAGCGGCATTCGGCCCGGCCGCCACCGCACCTCGCCCTCTTCGCGGAGGAGGTCTCCCGCTCGCTGGAGGCCTGCCGGGGCCAGCCCCTCCCAGCGCCAGAGGACGCCGCTGGCCGCGGCGAGCAGCGCGGCCGAACCTGTGGCGATCAGCGCTATTCCCACTGCGTCCGGTAGCTTCGAATCTCGGTGAGCTATGGCGACACTCGACCCCATGCTCGGCCTATCGGACGCTCAAGCCGAGAGCTTGAAATGTCGATACCTAGGAAGTGAGAGGCCGCGCGATCTCCATCCGCTTCAAGGTCTTCTTCCTTTCCGCCTGCATCTTGGGGATGAGCCTCGCTGCCTGTCTCTGGGTGGGCACGAGCTTCCTGGTCCAGGACAAGGTCTCGTACATCTACGACTTCGTGCTGGGTGAGGTCGGCGCCGCGAGCGACGCGATCGAGGGGAGAATCAGGCGGCTTGAGACCGTGGTCCGAATGCTCGCGGCGGACGTCGATCGCCTGGGGTCGCCCGGAGGCATCGGCGACGTCGCCCTGAAGGACCTCGAGTCCTCGGGCCTGCTGCTCCTTCGACCGGACGGGAGCGGACGTTTCAGAACCCTTCTGGAGCTCGGCGAGCGCGCGAAGCAGCTCAGGGAGATCGCGGAGGAGCGGGGGTGGACGCCGCAGGAGGTCGAGCGAGGACAGATTCTCGTGGGCTCGGTGTCGGCCGGACAGCTGGCCGTCGCCGGGAGAGCGGTCGATGGGAAGGGTTTGCCGTTGGCTTTCGTCGGGTTCCTCCCCATCCGCCGCGAAGTTTTCAATCTCGGGGGAGGTGGGGCCCGGCTCACGCTGCTGGATTCCCTGGGGCGGTCGGTTCTGCTCGACTCCGAGGAAGGCAAGGAGCCTTCGGTGGCTGAGCTGGCGGCCTTCGGGACGGACCAGCTTCGCCTCGAGGTCGATTCAGCCGTCAGGGAGATTCCCGTCGCGGGCTCTCCGCACATCGCTGCGTTTCGGAAGCTCGCGCGAGGCCACCTCATGGTCGTCGGAAGCCTTCCGAAAGAGGTTGCGTTCGTGGGCGTGAGAATTCTCGTGCGCAGGACGCTGCTGGTGGGAGGTGGAATTCTCCTCATCGCGATGGGCCTCAGCGTTCTGACCGTTCGACGTCTCCTCGCGGGTCTCAAGCAGCTGTGGAATGCGACGAACCGGGTCGCCGAGGGGGATTTCGCGGTGAGAGTCCCGCCTGCGTCGGGCGCGCGGGACGAGATCGGCGATCTCGCCAGCTCGTTCAACATGATGGCGGGCAGGATCGGCGAGCTCATGGTCGCGACCGCCGAAAAGGCGCGGATGGAGAAGGAGCTCGAGACTGCTCAGCTGGTTCAGCAGCGGTTTTTCCCGCGTGGGGCGTTCGAGAGCCCGAACCTCAAGCTCGCGGGCCGATGCCGTCCGGCGAGCGAGTGCGGGGGGGATTGGTGGCAGTACGACCGCATCGGGGATTTGCTCATCCTAGTCATGGGAGATGTGACGGGTCACGGCGTCTCGTCGGCGCTCGTTACGGCTGCCGTGTACGGGCTCTTCGCGCAGGCGATGGCGCTGGAGAAGGAACGCTCCGAAGGGACGTTCGATCTTTGCAAGCTGCTGGCGACCTTGAACGCGGGGGTTCTCTCGGCCGCGGGCGGTCAGGCCACCATGAGCCTCATCGCGGCGGAAATCAGTCTACGGACCGGGAGGCTTCGCCTCAGTAATGCGTCCCACCGGCCGCCCTACTGGATTCGCCGGAGCGTCAGGGATCCGATTGTTCCCCTTCTCGGCGCCCTGAGCTCTCCCCTCGGGCAGGGAGCCGACACGAAGTTTGAGCTCGAGGAAGTCGACCTGGGTCCGGGAGACATGGTCTTTCTCTATACCGACGGTCTCGTGGAGCCCCATGGCGAACAGGGCCGGGTTCTGCGGAAGTCCCGCCTCTTCAAGCTTCTGCTCGAGCAGGCCGGAGCGTCGCAGGCCGATCCCGACCGAATCTGTGAAACGGTTCTGGGTGAGGCGGTCTCGATCTTCCAGGAGGACCGTCAGCGGCAGGAGGACGACATCACCGTGGTCAGCATCACGGTTCCATCCTCCGCGGTGTTCGTGCGCGGGGCGGGTCGCGAGGAGATCGCTGCCTGAAGCAAAAAAGGACCCGGAGGGGTTGCCTCCGAGTCCTTTGTCGCGCCACGGGAACCGCTTCTGTGTGTGGGGGGGAAGTGGGGCCCCGTGGAATGAGCAGACATATACTGCCCACGAGGATGAGGAGCAAGGGGAAAAATCGTATTCTCTTTGTCAGGTAAGAAAGGTCGCCCGGTCCGCATGGGCCTGGCAGCTTGCGAGCTCGCTATCACTTAAGCCCATGATACTACGGCAAATATATATCTCACTGGGAACGGTAACGCCGAAGATCCCAGGGTCGTCCGTGTTGATACAGACCGGTACTCCCGCACGAAGAACGCTCGGAAGAGGGTGCTCCTTCAAACTGGGAACCGCATGGGTGAGCCAGTTGCTCGTCGGGCACATCTCCAGGCAGATTTTCCTCTCTGCGAGCGTGCGCAGGAGCTTCGGGTCGCGTACCGAGGCGATTCCATGCCCGATTCGCTCGGCTCCGAGGAGCTCGAGCGCTTCCCAGACGTTTTCCGGTCCGCAGTCCTCGCCCGCGTGAACCGTGATGCGCGCCTTCGCCGCGCGGAGCTTTCGGAACTCGCCTTCGTACAGGCGGCAGGGGTAACCCACCTCGGGGCCCGCGAGATCAAAGCCGATGAAGCGGGTGGAATGCCTGAGAAAGAACTCCACCGTGCGTGCGACGCTCTCGACGCCGTAGTTTCGAGAAGCGATGCAGATCAGGCCGGCCCGCATCTTCGGAAACCGCTTGAGGCCGCGCGCGAGCCCCGTTTCGAATCCCTGAAGCGCGTCGTCCCACGCAAGCCCGCTCAGCTCGCAGATGAAGCCGGGCGAGAAGCGCAGCTCGAGCTGACGGGTGCCTTCGTTCCAGCAGTCCTCGAGCGCCTCCTCGGCGACCCTGGCCAGGATCTCGGGCCGGTCGAGCACCTTCTGGAAGAGAGCGAAAGTCTCGAGAACGGCCGGCAGATCCTCGAGCGGTCGGCGAAGCATGACCTGATCGACGAAAGCCGGAAGGCTCGTCGACTGCGCCACCAGGCCCTTCGCGCGCGCGAGCTCGTGCAGCGTCTTCGGTCGGACCGAGACGTCGAGGTGCCGGTGAAGCTCGGTCTGGGGAGCCTGAGTCACGCGCGCCGACCCGCTACGCGCCCATGATGTGCGCGCCGCTGTCGACGTACATCGTGCTTCCGGTGATGTGGCGCCCGCCCGGGCCGCAGAGAAACGCGCCCAGCTCGCCGACGTCTTCCGCCGTGATGTTCTCCTTCAACGGGACCTTCTGCTCGGCCATCGCCAGCATGTCGCGGAAGTTCCGGATGCCGGCCGCGGCCAGGGTCTTCACCGGACCCGCTGAAATCGCGTTCACGCGGATCTTCTTGGGGCCCAGGTCGTACGCGAGGTACCGCACCGCCGATTCCAGCGCCGCCTTCGCGACGCCCATCACGTTGTAGTTCGGAACGACCTTCTGGGAGCCGTGGTAGGAAAGGGTCAGGACCGTGCCCCCCTCGCGGCCTTCCATGAGCGGTTCGGCGGCGCGGGCAAGAGCCACGAGCGAGAACGCGCTGATGTCGAGCGCGATCCGGAACCCCTCCCGCGAGGTGTCGATGAAGCGCCCCTCGAGCTCCTCGCGGTTCGCGAACGCGACGGAGTGAATCAGGACGTCCAGGCCTCCCCACTTTTCCTTGAGCTTGGCGATGACCCCGGCGATCTGCCCGTCGTCGGCCACGTTGAGCGGCTCGACGAAGGTGGATTTCACGCTCTCGGCCAGGGGCCGCACCCGCCTCGCGAGAGCCTCCCCCTGAAAGGTGAACGCCAGCTCGAAGCCCTCGCGGTGCAGGCACTGGGCGATGGCCCAGGCGAGGCTGCGGTCGTTGGCCACCCCCACTACGAGGGCCTTTTTTCCCGAAGAGGGTCGAGCCGCGGCGCCTGCATTCAATTGAGTCATAGCTCCCGTTGATAGTCGGGAGTCCGGGGGGGTTGCAACCCTCAAAGTGGGGCGATAACTTCGGCGAAAATGGCATTGATTGTCCAGAAGTTCGGGGGCACCTCGGTCGGCACGATCGAGCGTATCCAGCACGTTGCGCGGTGGGCGCTCGACGCGCAGGCTCGGGGTGACGACCTCGTGCTCGTGGTCTCGGCGATGTCGGGCGAGACGGACCGGCTCGTGGAGCTCGCGACCCGGATCCGTCCCATCCCCCAGTCGCGCGAGTACGACCTCCTCATCGCGAGCGGCGAGCAGGTGGCGGCCGGCCTCGTGAGCCTGGCGATCAACACGGAGGCGGAGCGGCGCGGGCTGGGGCCCCGGGCGCGGGCGCTGCTGGGCCACCAGATCGGGATCCTCACCGACAGCGTCTTTTCGAAGGCGCGGATCCAGGGCATCGATACGCGGCTGCTCGAGCGCGAGCTCGCGGCCAGGACGATTCCGGTCATCGCGGGCTTCCAGGGCGTGGACCCCGAGAACAACATCACGACGCTCGGGCGGGGCGGGAGCGACACGAGCGCGGTGGCGATCGCGGCGGCTCTCGGCGCCGACGACTGCGAGATCTACACGGACGTGGACGGGGTCTATACGACCGACCCGCGGCTCTGCGCGGAGGCCCGGAAGATCGGGCGCATCTGCTACGAGGAGATGATGGAGCTGGCAAGCCTGGGGGCGAAGGTGCTTCAGATCCGCTCCGTGGAGCTGGCGGCGAAGTACCGGATGCCGCTGCACGTGCGGTCGAGTTTCGTTTCGGGGGAGGGTACGCGAGTGGTGGCGCAGGAAGAGCTGGGGTCGAAGATGGAGCAGGTCGTGGTGGCCGGCGTGGCCGCGGACGCGGGCCAGGTGAAGTTCACGCTTCAGAACATCGTGGATGGGCCGGGCGTGGCGGCGAGGATCTTCGGCGCGCTCTCGCGCGCGGCGGTCGTCGTGGACGTCATCGTGCAGGACGTTCCCGCGAACGGCCAGCTCACCGTGAGCTTCACGGTGGGCCTGGGCGACCATCTGAAGGCGCGCCAGGTGCTCGAGGAGCTCGGCCGGAGCGAGTTCCGGAACATGCGGGTGGTGGAGCATCCGGACCTGGCCAAGGTGAGCATCGTGGGCGTCGGCATGCAGCACCATCCGGGCGTTGCCGCGAGGATGTTTCAGCTCCTCGCCGACGCGGGGATCAACATCCAGCTGATCACGACGTCCGAGATCAAGGTCTCCTGCCTGATCGCGGGCGGTGAAATGAAGAAGGCGGTGGAACGCCTGCACAGGGGCTTCGAGCTGGAAAAGGTCGATTAGCGTCCTGCGAGATAATTTGCGGATTCTAGGAGCACCGAGACGATTCCATCGATCGCCTTGCGGTCCCCTGCGGACCCGAAGCGTCGGTAGACGAGCCGGTTGCCCTCGAGGGAGACGCGGCCGAGCCAGAAACAGCGGAGCAGGCCCTCCTTGCGTCGCTCGGTGAGGAAGTCCTTGAGGGCGACGGCGTGCTTCGCCTGGGTCTGCACGTACTCGTCGAAGAATGCCGGGTCCATTCTTCTCTGCGCGACCCACAGCTTGACTCTCGCTCTGGGCGCAGTCTTGCCGAGGCTGATTTCAAGACCTTCAGGCGCGGCGCAGTTGGCGACGACCGAGATCTCGACGGCGTCGCCGACGCGTACCTCGACCGTGTGACCGTCGCTCACCTTTCTAAAAATCTCCGAGCCACCGTCGCGGCCCTTCGATTCGAAGCCGGCGAGCCGGGCGAAGTCAGTGGCTTTCCGGCGACCGGTGCCTTTGCGCCCGAGCTTTGCCGCGAGAAGCAGGACGAAGAGGGCGACTCCGAGCGCGACTCCCCCCTTCGCAAGGTCGGGAAGGGCTCGGAAGCGCTCCAGCGACTGTGTGAAAAAAACCTGAAGGGAGGTCACTCACCCATGTTGGGTGGGGGAGACTCGCGAGTCAACGCCGGTCAGAACTCGAAGGTCGCGCCAACGGCGCCGTTGAGACCCATGTGGGAGGTTGAGCCACCCGTGTTCGGAATGTCGGTCCAGGTAGCCCCGGCCCCGGCCGAGACGAGCCAGCGATCCGACACGCGGATGTCGAGCGCGGCGCGGGCGTTCGTGGTGGATCCTTCTCCGAGCCCGAGCGGCGTGTACGAGCCCTGAGCGGTCAGGTAGGCGGTATCGCCCAGGCCGAGCCTGAGCCGGCCTCCGGTCTCGAGCGCGACCGCGTTGCCGTCGGGCGCGTACCCGAGGCGACTCTCGAGGAAGGGCGCGAGGGTCAAGGTCGTGGCGTCGTCGATTGTGCAGACTAGGCCGCTTTCGATGCCGGGCGAAGCGGTGATCTGGGAGTTATGATCGGCGTTCGTTTGGTACTGGCCCTCGACTCGGCCGGTGAACATCGTGCCCCAGCCGCAGGCGCCTGAGCCGAGCCGCCAGCCGTAGCCGACGTTCGCGTCGCCGGAGACTCCGGCGTGGAATCCCTGGCCTGAGCCCGCGAGGTCGCCGGTCAGGTTCAGTCCCTGGGCGCGAATCACGCCGCCCGAGCCCGGCTCGACGCGCAGACCGTAAAGGTGCAGGCCGAAGCGGGTTCCGGCTCCGCCGTTGGTTTCAGTCGTGCTTCCCGATCCGGTTTCGGTGGTCGTGCTTTCGTACTGGCCGCTGACCGAGCCCACGACTCCGCCGCCCGAATGCGCGACCGTCAACGCAAGGCTCGGATTGACCGGCTCGCTGATCGTGGGATTCTTGGTCTCGTCCGCGAGAGCCGCGAAGGGCAGGTGAAGGAGCGAGATACCGACTGTGAGCGCCATCCAGCGGCGCCGGATCATTTGCAACATGAGGAATTCTCCGTTTGTCCCGTTCATGAGCAAGGGGGGTGCCAAGGAGAATTCGGCCTCAATTCAGGCCTTTCGCTCACGTCCCGCCCGACTCAGGTCGGCGTCGACCTAGGCAGGTGTTCCGGGATTAGACACCAACAGACACAAAGGCCCGGGCGGCAGCGCCGCCCGGGCCTCCTTGTGATTCCGTAAGCGGCCGCTTACTGCAGCGGAATCGCGCGAGCGGCTTCCGCCGACTCGCGGGCGTCCGACCGCAGGGTATCCCGTGCGGAGGGCTGCGCGCTGCCGCTTTCGATGTCGATCAGCCGGTGCAGGACGCGAATCGCCCGCAGATTGGCCACCGTCGCCGCCGTCAGCCGGGCAGAGACGTCCTGCTTCGTGCTGCCGTAGACGGTGTGTCCGTCGACGGAGCTCGTCCAGGGCTGGTCCTTGCCGTACCGGCTCGACGAGGTCGCGCCGTGGAAGGCCAGCTCGCCGCTCGAGCCGCTGCCGCCGCAGAGCGAAGCCCGGCCGTCGAGGTAGCCGTCGTAGTAGCCGTCGCCGTAGCCGCCGCTGCCGTTCGAGAAGCTGCCGCCGTAGGGCGACGTGCCGTAGCCGTAGTTCGGGTCGTTGTACCCGTCGCCGTAGCCGTCGGAGTAGCCGAAAGGGTAGTTCGCGACGTAGTAGGCCTCGTAGGCCTCCTGGCGTCCCACGGCGTTGCCGTCGGCGTAGCCGACGTCGTAGCCGCGGTTGTAGCCGGCCGCGCGTCCCGGTCCGCGCCCTGCGGTGCGGCCTGAGGCGCGCCCGGCGGCGTAGCCCGTCTGGTAGCTCGAGTTCGCGGCCTTCGCGGTGTCGTACATGCGCTGGTACGGGGTCTTTCCGTACTGGCGGACGTACTCGTCGATGCGGTCGCTGTAACCGAGGTCCTGGCAGTACTGGAGATCTTCCGGGTCCGGTCCGCCGCTGCCGTAGGCGCACGAGATCTGGCCGGCGGGGAAGCCGCCGTTGTAGCCGTCTTGGTAGCCGTCAGCGTAGCCGTCGTACTCGCCGACCGGCTCGCCGTCGTTGTAGCCGTCGGTGCGGCCGTCGGTCGCGCCCGCGGCGGCGGCGCTCAAGCTCGCCTGTCCGGCCGTGCGGCCGGGGCCGAAGCCCGAGGCGTAGCCGGCGGGGTAGCCGTACGTCGTGTCGTTGTAGCCTTCGGTGTAGCCTTGGTCGTAGCCGACGTCGTAGCCGTCGTCTTCGCCCTGCGCGTAAGTCAGCGCGGCGCCGGCAGCCGTTCCCGCCGCTTCGTCCTGCGCGATCCGCTGCTGGGCGGCGTCGCGTCCGACCTGATAACGGCCGCTGTACTCAGGGTCGTTCTGGCAGTCGCTTCGGTCCGGATTTCCCGGGCAGCCCGCCAGAACGGCGGTCATGCCAACGAGCATCATCACGCTGGCGACGCTCGCCAGACTTTTTCCGCTACGGTATCGATCGATCGAAGAATGCATACAGAGTCACAGCCTCCAAGTTTTGAGTGTCCCCTCTGAAACAGAGGTCACCGAGAATTCACGCGATGCGTCATATACCGAGCGGCGGCTCTCATTTCAAGAGAAATATAACGCAGCGCGATGCATGTCTTTTTATTAAATAATACCAGTTGCTTATATTGCGAATCGATCGATGGACCTGGACCCTCAGTTTGGCGGACAATTCCGGATGAGCTGAGAAATGACGACGGCCAGAGATCCCAGGGGAGTCGCGAGTGAGGTCGCCGCGGCCCGGGCCGAGAGCGAGGGAAAGGGTCCGTCGATCCGGTACCGGGTGGCGAGGGGAGGGAAGTGAAGGGTTTCCGGTGGAGCGAGACCCGGTGGGTCGCGCTCACGTCGGTCACCGTCGGGCTTGCGACGATCTCCCGGCTCTTCTACTCGAACCTGTTGCCCGTCGACTGGAACGACCCGGGCGCCTACACGTACGTGAACATCCCGCTCTTTTTCCGCGCGCTCGCCGACGGCGTCTTCCTCAAGATCGTCCTCGCCGACAACTTCGGGGTCCCTTTCCTCGGAGACCCCTACATCTACCCTTGGGCCCCGCACTCGCTGCCGTACCTGATCTTCTCGGTCCCCGCCCATGCGGCCGTCCTGAACAAATTTCTCATGGCCGCCGCGACAATCTGGGTTCTCAGCGCGTTTTACCGAAGACGCCTGGGGAATCGGCTGGCGGTTCTCTGCGCCGTGCTCGCGTTCAGTGCACCGTGCTCTTACGACGGCGCGGCCTACCACCCGTTCCAGGGGGCGCTTCTCTACTTCGCCCTGTGCGTCCTCGCGCTGGACCGCCTCGCGGAGCGAGCGACGCCAGGGCGATATCTCGCCGCCGCCGCCGCTGTCTTGTGCTTTCTTCTTGGGGTGGCCATGAACGGCGCGGTTCTCGGCGCCGCCTTCCTCCTGGGCTATGGAGCGATCCTGGCCCTTCGCCATCCGGGTTCCTGGCTTCGTCTCGGTCTGGCCGCCCTTCCGGGCTTGATACTGACTCACGCTCACTTCGTGATCTTCTTCTCGCTGGGCCCCCTCTCCGCGCGCGCCGGGATTCCGACCCGGTCATTTCTCCCGATGGGCGGTACCTGGGAAGTCCTCTCGAGCATGGTCCTTCCGAGCATCGGAGGTCTGGACCCGCGCACCCCGCTCAGTCTCGTTCCCGATCCTTCGATTTGGCTCCTGGCGTTTGCGCTCGTCGGACTGTCCAGATTCCAAAGGGACCGGAGCATTCTCCTTCTCGGGCTCTTGCCTTTCCTCGGAGTGCTCCTGCTTCTCCTCATTCCCGAGCTGCAGGACACCCTGCCGCTCTTCCGCTCCACGAATCCGGTGCGAGTTCTCTGGTTCGGAAACCTCTTTCTCCTCACAGCGGCGGGTGCCGGGGTCGAGCGCGGCGTTCTCGCCTGGGGTGTGGGCCGCAGCCGCCGTGGGGTGGCTCGCGATCTCATCGTCGGCAAAGAGCGTAGCGAGCACGCCGCGGGTCGTCGCCAACCCACCGCTGGG
>CAYJTX010000062.1:0-11947 GCA_964372615.1 uncultured Bacteriovoracaceae bacterium
GAGGCCGATCCAGAGGCGCGGGTAGAGCCCGAGGCGCGCCCGGTACCGCGCGAGACGCTTCTCGTTTGGCGACCCACAGGACCCAGTCCCCCGTACGGGCCCCGATCGGGTCGATCGCCACGAGCGGCTCGCCCGTTGACTTGCGATCCGGGCCGCAGGGCTGGAGCACCCTGAGGCTCATTCCCTCGAGCTCTTTCACCTTTTTGGTCGCGACCACAGTTCCTTGAATGATGCCGTAGTGCATTCGAGTCTCCCGTCAAAAAAAGGCCAGAGCCTCGTCTACCGGGCGCGGGATCACATCCACGCGGCACAGGCTCTCTAGCCCCCTCAGACAATCCCCTGCCGCCTCGATTCCGGCCTCGACCTCATCCTGCCTGCCGGTGATGACGAAGTAGGCTTTTCCTCCGATTCCCTGCCCGAGCCGCATTCGCACCAGTGAGATGCGGGCCGCCTTGAGGGCTGTATCGGCCGCGAGAACCGCTCCCGCCAGGGTGCTCGACTCGACCACCCCGACGGATTCGAGCGTCGCATCCCGTCTGCTGTCGATGCTCCAGAGGGAGTCGAGGTGCGGAGCGAGCTGCTCGTGCACGCCTGGGATGAAGACCTGCTTGAGCATCGTTCCGTCGGCTGCCTCGAGGACCGCGCGGTGCGCCTCCTCGACGGCGGCAACGTCTCCCGCGAAGAGGAGCACGTGCTTGCCCGAGGAGACCGGCTGGGAGGAGATGATGCGGACCGAAGCCTTCTTGACCGCTACGTCGGTGAGAAAGAGCCCGCGCGCGATGCTCGAGAGCTCCAGGAACGCGAGCGCCGGGACCTCCGAGGTCCCGACCAAGGCGATCTCATCGGGCTTCCTGCCCGCCGCCTTTCTCTTTGCTGTTCCGCTTGTGGCCATTGCGTCTCTTTTTTTATCCAAGCGTCAGACAATCCGGAAATGATCTTTCAAGGTGCAGCGTCTGATTCTGGAAAATGTCCGGCAGGTCGTGAGGCCCTCGCCTGTCGGCGACGCGATCGTGAAGGAGGTAAAGCCCTCGCCTCCCAGGCCGAGACCCGCGTAGCTGGGGGCGTTCTTGATGAAAATCGACGTATTGATCTCCTTGGCCATGCGGTGAAGGTTATCGATGTTCTTGGAGTACATGACGGCCGTGTGTCCGTTGCCGTGCTCCACGCGCTTGGCCATCTCGATCGCCGCGTTCACGTCGGGCGTCCGAACAAGCGGGATCACGGGCATCAGCAACTCGACCTGGACGAACGGGTGCTGTTCCTCGACGTCGCAGAACACGATGCGGACCGAATCGGGTACGTTCACTCCAATCGCCGCGAGGATGACCGAGGCGTTCTTTCCCACGAACTGCTTCGCGGGATACTTGGGTCTTGCTCCGGCGTCCAGATTTTCCCAGTCGATTACGATCTTCTCGAGCTGCCGAAGCTGGTGGGAGGTGAGCCGGTAGCCGCCGTTCTTCTCGAGCCTTCGCATGAGCTCATCGGCGATCGAGTCGACGGCGATGATCTCCTTTTCGGCGATGCAGACGATGTTGTTGTCGAGCGAGGCCCCTTTCACGATTCCAGAGGCGGCCTGCTCCAGATCAGCCGTCTCGTCGACGACGACGGGGGGGTTTCCGGGCCCGGCTCCGATCACCTTCTTGCCGGATGCCATCGCGGCCTTGACCACCGCGGGCCCGCCCGTGACGACGAGAAGGCGGATTCCGGGGTGCTTCATGAGCGCCTGCGCCGTTTCGATCGTCGGGTTCTCGACAGTCGTCACGCAGCCTCGCGGGCCGCCCTCGGCGACGATGACCTCGTCGAGGATCTCCATCGTGCGCGTCGATACCTTCTTCGCGGAAGGATGAGGGTTGAATACGACCGTATTGCCTGCGGAAAGCATCGCGAGACCGTTGTTGATGACGGTTTCGCTCGGGTTGGTGGTGGGAGTGATGGACCCGATGACCCCGTAAGGGGCGTATTCGACCAGCGCCAGCCCGTCATCGCCCGTGAACGCCGTCGCATCCAGATACTCGGGACCGGGGGTCTTGTCGATGACCAGCCGGTTTTTCGATTTCTTGTCCTCGACCCGACCGAGTCCGGTCTCTTCGACTGCAAGGCGAGAAAGCTCGTCGATCTCGCGGCGAAGCGCCTCTCGCATGCGGTTGACGATCCGCTTCCGGTCCTCCATCGAGACCGCGGCCCAGCGAGGTTGGGCGACGCGAGCCGCTTCGACCGCATCGTCGAGTGTGCGGTACGCGACAGGGGACTTCGACGCCCGCACTTCCGTTCTCAGCACGACCCCACCCGTCGGCCGCGCGGCCGCGGCCGGTCCCTTTCCCGCGAGTCGAGCTGCCACCGCGTCGGCCAGCCAGCCGACCTGATCGGGATTGAGCAGGGTCATCTCCTTTACCTACTTTCGAAACGTCGATTCGCCGTGCGTCTCGATCTCGTCGACGATCGCCATGATCACGTGGTCGACTGGCCGGTTCTGAGTCGTGTCCGTCTGCCGGGCGCTTGAGCCCGCGCAGTAGAGCACCAGCTCGCCAAGGCCAGCGCCGACGGAGTCAACCGCCACGACCTGGCCCCCCTTCGCCCCGCCCGCCAGGTCCGTGTTCTGGACAACCAGGAGCGTGAGGCCCTCGAGCTTGGGGTCTTTTCGGGACGCGACAACGGTTCCGACCACCTTACCGATGTTCATGAGTAATACTCCTTCGGCTCACCTGGCCCAGCTTGGCCCCCAACCTCAATTATCGAGCGGCGAAGCCAGGTCGCGGCCGCGAGCGGCGGCCGTCGCGCCCTTCACGTTCAAGCGGCCGAGCGGCAGCACGGCATCGACGTTCGCATGCGGCCTCGGAATCACGTGCACGCTGACCAGCTCGCCGACCTTCTCGGCCGCACGGGAGCCTGCTTCTACCGCGGCCTTCACCGCGGCTACGTCGCCCCGGACGATCGTGGTCACGTAGCCGCCGCCGATGCGCTCATAGCCGACAAGCTCCACTCGCGCCGCCTTGACCATGGCGTCCGACGCTTCGACGATGCCTACGAATCCCTTGGTTTCGATCATTCCCAACGCTTCCATTACACTCTCCTTCGGAGAGGGTGGCGAAGCTCCGCTCGCTGCGCTCGCTCGGCTCTCGCCACCCGGTTAACTTGTTCAGCTCCCTACTTTGTGCTTTCGACTCCGGACAGCCCGGTCACGGCCGCCATCGCCGCCTTGGAGGCCTCGTCGATGTCCGCCTCCTTGCCGACCAAGGTGAGCCGCCCGAATGCCCCGAAAGCCCTTACGTCGACGAGCGTGACGTTCGCCGCCTTCTCGGCCTCGTTCGCCGCGTAAACGATATAGCCGGCGGGCTCGGTCTCCAGGATGAACATGCTCAGGCCGGGAAGAAGCATCGACCCCTTGCGGCCCTGGCGATTGATAACCACCGCATGGTCAGGCTCGATCGCCCGGATAGTCTCGTGCCAGGCGATCCGGCATTTCTGGCGGTTCTCGACGGTTTGCTCGATCACCCCAAGGACGGCTTCTCCGGCCTGCCGCACTTCGCCCTGATCTTCGTGGTGTACCTCGAGGGTACCGAAGGACCGCTCGACCACCTGCTGTCCCAATCGAACCTTCGTCGCCTTGAGGGCGGCGTCGGTCAGTCGGTGGATGGCCATTCCAGGCGCCGTCTCGATCCAGAGCGAGGCGTCTCCGGGAATGGGCAGAAAGCCCTGCGACGTCGTCCCCAGGTACTCCGCGAGCTGCGGCTGGAGCGAGTCGATGAAGATGTATGTTCTCAGTTTGATCATGAACCCCCCTAAAACGAGAAACTCGGTTATCCCGAGAGCCGCACTCAGTCAAGATTTCGAGATATAATACTATGTGTCAATCGATCAGCCGGATTGGGTGACCGTCGAGGGAGTAGCTCGCGGAGTTTGGTATCTGCGAGGTCACTGGGCTATCCTTTCAATCATCCCCATAAAGTCAGACATATGAGCAAAGGGCCCTCGAGCTGTAAGGCTCGCGAGTTAATGAGCTTAAGGGCTCGCAAGTAACGAGCGGGTTGGTAGCTGGAGATGGAAAGGCTGAGGATCTCGCACAGGCATTTCGCAGGACCAGGATGGGTCGGTGGGCGAATGGCGATTCGGGCTGGGTCTGCGGCTGTAATTTTCGCCGCTTGGGCGGCGCTGGGATGGATCGCGTCGGACGTCCTGGCGGACGAACGCGGCCCCGTGATCGAGGCGATCGAGGGCGATCGGACCGTCGTCGTGAAGACGGCCGATGGGAACCGCGTTGCCGCGGTGGGCGCCGAGCTACGATTCGGGGATCGGGTCAAGACGGGGGCCAAGGCGTCGGTGAAGATGCGCTTCCCCGACGGCTCGAAGTTGCTCATCGGTCGATACTCGGAGGTGACGATCATCCCCCAGACCGAGGGCATCCAGGCGATCAGCTTGGCTCGGGGCGAGGTTCGCGGGGTCGTTCGGCCCTCGGCGACGGTGCTTCAGGATCCGAAGAGCGCCCGGATCCGCTTCATGATCCGCACGAAGGCCGCGACCCTCGGAGTGAAGGGAACCGACTTCGTCACGCAGGTCCAGGGTGACCAGGCCGTATCGAAATTCTACACGCTCGACGGCTCGGTCCAGGTCGCCCGGACCGAGGCGGAGATTCTGGCCGGCAAGGGGACGACGATCGGCGCCGGAATGAGCGCGCGCGCGGACGAAACCGCGATCGAGGCGGCCCGACCGTTCAACAAGGAGATGTACCTCGAGGCGCTCGCGAGCTCCCAGCCGGACTTCGGCGGTCTCATGAAGGATGACGCCGGGATGGTCTCCCAGGATTCCTACGTGCCGGAGCCAGAAGCGCGCGTGCGGCGGAAGAGCGGGCTGCTGGCGTTTCAGATCTCTGGGGTTTTCGTGAAGCAGGAGACGGGAGGCACCTTCACTACGGTGCAGTTCAGCTGGGTGCCGGTTCTTTACCTCAAGGAATGGCTGGCCCTTCGAGGGAGCGCAGGCGCGCTCATCATGAAAGCCAACGGGGACCCGGATACCCAGTTCGTTGCAAGCGAAGGAATGGGCTTCCTGGGCGTCCGACTGGGTCGGTTTTGGCTCGAGCCGGGTGCGGGGATCATTGGATATCCCCGATCTGACGGTGGCACGAGAAATATCGTCGGTCTGAGCGTGGCGTACCAGCTTCGAGAGGAGGGCCTCCTGGATCGGCTGACTCTGGGGGTGCGCGCCTACGATGTGGAACTTGTGGGGTCAGCGGCTAGCAGCAGTTCTCCCACAACAGTTTCTACCACTCACCTTCTTGCAGGAATAGGGTTTCGCCTCTGAGCCCGGTCGGCGCTCACTTCAGGGCCGTGCTGGCGGTCGCGTGGATCGTTCCGCTGCCGGCGGCCTTGGCCGCTTCACCCGAGCCGGCCGTGCTCCGGATCTCGCTCGAGAGCGAGCCGACGAGCCTCGACTGGACGAAGCCCGGGGGAAGCGCCGATCGATTCATTCACTCGTTCATCATGCGCGGAATGATGAAGTTGGATGCGAGCGGCTCGCCTGTCTGTGATCTTTGTCGAGCGCATGCGGTCTCCGAGGACGGGCTTCTCCACTCATTCGAGCTGGAAGAGCAGGTGAACTGGTCGAACGGAGAGCCGCTCCTGGCGGAGCACTTCGTCGATTCACTCAAGCGGAGCGCCGCATTCAGGCGGTTGGGCGCCGGAGCCAGGGCGGCCGGTCCGCGTCGCGTGGAAATCAGGCTCGCGAAGCCGTCGGGCGCCCTGATTCATTTCCTTACGAAGACGGAGTCGTTCCCGATCCGGCGAAAGGGACCTAGATCCGTGCTCGGGCCCTATCAGCTCGTCGAGTGGGTCCGTGGGAAAAGGCTTGTTCTGGAGGCGAACGCGGCCTATCCGGGAGCGCGGCCCGCGTTCCGCGTGGACTTCACGATCGGGACGCACGGAGATCTGATGAAGAGGTTTCGAGGCGGCCGGCTCGACATACTCATGAACCCGACCACGGCAGAGCTGATGGACCTGCAGGGGAGCACGGTTCAGGTCAGCACCCAGCTCGCGACGCGGATCCTCTACTTCAACGCGCGCAAGGGTCTCTCGGCCGACGCGTCTTTTCGCCGCGCCGTATTTTTCGCCCTCGACCGGGCCCAGCTCCCCGGCATCCTTGGAAATGGTGAGCGCGCGGCGGCGGGCCTGCTTCCGCCGGGGATTCCGGGCAATCGGGAGCTTCCGCTCGTTTCGCACGATCCGGCCCGCGCCCGGGCCGAGAGGGCGAGGATCGCCGGAGCGGGTCAGTCCCTTTCCTTGCGACTGCTGTCGCGCGCGGGAGCGGCCGACACAGGGGTGGCTCGCTGGATCGTCGATAGCCTCGCTCCCCTGGGCATCCAGGTTGTCGTTAGCGCGCTCGGGCCCAAGCCGTTCGAGCGGGCGTTCCGCGGCGGTGAGTTCGACCTGGCGGTCGATGTGCGAAATCTCAGGACCGCCGCCGCGCTGGAACTGCTTGCGGACTTTGGGAGCGAATCCAGCGCGAACCCGGGACGTTGGGCCCATGTCGGCTTCGATTCGCTCCTGAGTCGTCTTCAGGCCGGTGCGGGTGATGCGGCCGCGCTGGTCGAGGAGCTCACCCGGATTCTCGAGGCGCAGGAGACCGCGGTCGTACCGCTGAGTCACCCTGCGATGGTCTTTCTGCTCGGCCCGATGGTCGAGAGCTTCGCGACGACTCCGTTCGGGGATCCGGACCTCCTCCGGATCAGGTTGAAGAGGTAAGAAGCGCCTCTTCGAGCGAAGCCTGCCGGGCGTCTCCCAGTGCCTCGGAGCTCTGGATGAACCTCAGCAGCTGGTATCGGAGCATGTCGCTGACCGGAGCCTTGCCGGACTCCTGGACGAGCTGAGTCGGGCTCCCGCGGTTCCACTCGATCTGATTGCCGAGCACCCGAAGCGAGAAGCGCACGATCCGATCGCTCTCGTAAAATATCTCGATGGAGTTGGACTTCGTGTCCTTGAACCGCAGGGAGTAGGGCTCGCCCAGCACGATCTTCGGTGGAGGACCGACCGGCCTGAGAGCGGCCCCTGCCAGCTCATTTTCGAAGTACTGTCGGATCGCCCCCTGAACGAGCTCCGTCGGCTCAATCAGCGCGAGACCCGTCATCTGGGGATTCATGTGCACCAGGCGTACCCGCACCGGAGCGTTCGTCAGACCGACCACCAGCCTGGCATCCATCTCGGTGCCGGCGTTCGGGGCCTGCCCGATGGGCGACGTCTCGACGCCGAGACCGAGCTCCGAGAGGTTGTAAACGCGGAGGTCAGTGGGTGCCAGAGTCGGGCACTTGAGGAAGACACCTTTCAACCTCCTGCGGACGTTCGCACGCTCGACTCGCCTTCTGGATCGCCCGGACGCGGGCTGCGCGGAGTTTGTCATGGCGGGCTTCAGGGTAACATTCCCCATGATCCCCGGTCTACGTGGACTTGAGCGTCACCGCCAGGACCGAGGCCATGAGCACGACGCCGGCTGCCAACTGAACGGCGGAGAGCGGCATGCCGAGCACGAACGTGTTCAGGAGGACGGAGCCCACCGGAAAGAGGAGCTCGATCCAGGTGGCAGTCGAGGCGGGTGTCCGAGCCATACCCCGGTAGTAGGCGAGGAAGGCGGCCAGGCCCGGGATGACCGCCATGTAGAGGAGGGGCATTCGCACCGATGGGTCGGCGATCGACGACCCGGGCGCGGTGCCGGCCGCGGCCATCGCGCCGAGGGTGGCCGTCCCGATCGAGAATCGCCAAAAGGTCGCCAGGTCCGGAGTCACGCGTCGGAGGAGAGACTTTCCGGCGATCGTCGCGATTCCCCAGAGCGTGGCGGCGGTGATTGCCAGGAGCGCGCCGCGCGACCTGGGGTCGAAGGAGAAGTTGGCGAGATTCATGTCGGGAAACACAAGGACTGTAGCCGAGATCAGGGAGACCGGGCCGAAGAGATAGAGGGCGCGCGGGGGCCTTTCCTTGAGGACGAGCACGGCCAGCACGAGCACGACCAGGGGCTGGAACTTCTGGAGCAGAATGACGACAGAAGGGTTGAGATGCTTAAAGGCCGCGGTGAAGGCCACGGTGGCGAGGGCGGAACCACCGATACCGGCGATCCCGGCGGAGATCCAATCGGACGGGTGAAGCGCCAGCGCGCGCCTGCGGTACCGGTAGACGATCCAAGGCAGAAGAAGCGCCACCCCGATCGCGTGCTCGGCCAGGACGATCAGAGTCGGGTCGAGGGCGTCGACCGTGGGTTTTCGGAAGATGGAGTCCGTCGACCAGAGGAGCGCGGCCACGGCGATGAACCCCGGTCCGGCCGCCCAGCTCGAGGTCCTTTCCACGTTTCGGGCCTTCAGACGGGCCTCGCCAGCTCCGCCCGCCCTTGCCAGCCCTTAAATGCGGCGATCGCCTGGGAGGCCATGCGTTCCCGGGACAAGTCCTTCGGCAGGCCCACGACCCCGTCGAAGTAGACCGGGTCGAAGAGCCCGAAGTGCGCGTTGGCGGGCTGAAAGGAGTCGCGGTTTCCCGCAGTCACGTGGCGCAGGATCGAGCCCATCGCGGTGTTGGCCGGCGGGGCGTCGTGGGGACGGCCCTCCAGCCGCTGGCTCAGAAAGAGAGCGGCCAGCAGCCCGCACGCCGCCGATTCCAGGTAGCCCTCCACGCCCGTGACCTGGCCTGCGAGGTAGACGAGCGGATTTCCCCGGAGTGAGAGGTCCGGAGCGAGCACTTTCGGTCCGCAGACGTAGGTGTTGCGATGGATGGAACCGAGGCGGAGGAACTCCGCGTTTCGCAGCGCGGGAATCAGGCGGAACACCCGGCTCTGCTCCCCATACTTGAGCTTCGTTTGAAAGCCCACGAGGTTGAAAGCCGTTTTCGCGCTGTTTTCCGGCCGAAGCTGGACGACCGCATGCGGTCTGCGACCCTTTGCGGGATCGCTCAGCCCCACCGGCTTCATGGGCCCGAATCTCAGGCTCTCCCGACCGCTCGCCGCGATGGCCTCGATGGGCTGGCAGCCCTGGAAGAACTTTTCCTTTTCGAAGGCCTTGGGCTGAACTTTCTCAGCTGCAAGGAGCGCGTCGATGAAGGCGCCATACTCCCCTTCGTCGAGAGGGCAGTTGACGTAGGCCGCCTCGCCTCCCTTCTCGTAACGGTTGGCCACGAAGGCGCGGGAGGTGTCGATCGTCGATCCCTCCACGATCGGGGCGATGGCGTCGTAGAAGTAAAGGTCGTCCTCGCCCGTCGCCCGGGCGAGCCATGCGCCGAGCGCGTCGGAGGTGAGTGGGCCCGTCGCGAAAAGAGTCGGCTCGTCGGCGAACGGCTCGGTGACTTCTCCTGAGACGCGCTCGATGCCGGGGTGCGAGCCGAGCTTTGCCGTGACCTCGCGGCTGAAGGCTTCCCGGTCCACGGCGAGGGCTTCGCCTCCGGGAACCGAGCAGCGCCCCGCGATCTCGAGCGCGATCGATCCGAGCTCGGCCATCTCCGCCTTGAGCATTCCCGGAGCGGAGCTGGCCGCCTTTGACTTGAAAGAGTTGCTGCAGACGAGCTCGGCGCAGCCGGCGGTCTTATGGGCGGGCGTCATCTTGCCCGGCCGCATCTCGTGGAGCAGGACGCGGTGGCCCCTTCGGGCGAGCAACCACGCCGCCTCGCTGCCGGCGAGACCTGCTCCGACGACATGCACGACTGAGCTCATGGAGGGCGCTTTACCACGCCGGGGCCCGCCAGATAAACTCGTTGAGTGGAGCTCACCCTGGTCGTGGCAATCGAGAGGTATCTTGACCACCTGCAGCTAGAGCGAAACGTCAGCCCTGAGACGCTCCGGGCGTACCGATCCGACCTGGCTCCTTGGGTCGAGGATCTCGGGGCGCGAGGTATCCGGTCGGTCGCGGAGGCGGATCGGGGCCTCACCACCGCGCTCTTGAGGGCCTACCTTGCACTTGATTACGATCGCCTGGAGCGAAGCACGCTCTGCCGAAGACTGTCGGCGATCCGGGGGTTTCTCAAGCATCTGAGGGCCAAGCGGCTGATCGGCCGGGACGTCGGACAGCTCGTTCCGAGCCCGCGCGCTCGAAGGAAACTCCCACGTTTTCTTGGAGTCGAGGACGCCATCGAGCTGGTCGGCGCGCCGGACGCGACGACCCGCCTGGGCCGACGAGACCGCGCGCTGCTGGAGCTCCTCTATAGCGCCGGGATCCGGGTGGGCGAGGCCGTGGGGCTGGACGTCGGCGACCTCGAGCTGGCGGGAGGGTGGGCGCGCGTGCGCGGGAAGGGTTCGCGGGAGCGCACGGCCGCCTTCGGTCCGCCTGCCCGTTCAGCGATAGAGGCTTACCTGAAAGACTGGGGCGGTCGGGATGGGGATCCCCTCTTTCGCGGTTTCCGCGGAACCCGCCTCACCTCAAGGAGCGTTGCCCGGATCCTCGCCAAGCACCTCGTGCGCATGGGCGCGGCTCATCGGATTTCGCCGCATGGGCTCAGGCACAGCTTCGCCACCCACCTTCTCGCGGCGGGAGCCGACCTTCGCACGATCCAGGAGCTCCTCGGCCATGCGCGCCTTTCGACGACCCAGAAGTACACGCACCTGGATCTGGGTACGCTTCTGGACGAGTACCGGGGGGCGCATCCCCTTGCCACGTCCGTGGCTCGACGCGAAAAGTGAGTTTGAAAGCGCCGGGGGTTTCCTGGTAAGTTGAGGCCGCACTATGGACTTTCTGGTCGATTTCCTCCTGAATTTCCCGGGACCGACCGCCTACCTGCTCATCTTCGGTGTGTTGCTGGCATGCGGCCTGGGCGTTCCGATCCCCGAAGACATCACGCTCTTCGCGGCCGGAATCATGGCGTATTACGGGATCGTCAACGTCTACTGGATGATCGGCGTCTGCCTGGTGGGCGTTCTCGTGGGTGACTCGATCTGCTGGTATCTGGGCGACCACGTCGGAAGGCGCACGACTCAGATCTGGCTTTTTCGAAAGCTGCTCAGGGAGGACCACCTGAGCGCGGCTCGGGAGCGACTGCAGAGGGGAGGCGACAAGCTGCTCTTCGCCGCCCGATTCATGCCCGGTCTCCGGGCTCCCATCTTCTTCTCGGCCGGGATGCTCCACGTACCCTACCGGCGCTTCATGCTCTTTGACGGCTGCGCGGCGCTGATCAGCGTTCCGGCGATCGTGGGCTGTGTCTACTATTTCGGGGACGAGCTGGATCGCGTGATCCGGGTCATCAAGCGAATCGAACACGGGATCGTCGGCGTCATCCTCGTCGCGGTCCTGCTGGTCGTGGCGAAGTGGTACTGGACGCGGCGCCGGACGAAAAGGGTCGCGACTTGAGAACGGTCGCGGGTTCTCTCGCGGTGCTTGCGATGGCGCTTGGGGCGTCGGGCGCCTGGGCGGTCACGGGCCCGTCCGGGGAAAATCCGGATGCCGAGAACGCCCGCCGGGTGGCTGCCTGGTGCGAGGATGCAAAGGCGGTTTTTCGCGAGCTCAAGTGGGATGGGGATCCGTGCGCGGGTATCGGCTGGATCGCCGCGGGCGAGTCGGTCCAGGGGCGACCCCTCGTCTACGCCGAGTTTGGGGACCTTCGCGCCGTCAACACGACGCTCGTGTTCTCGACCGTGCACGGGGACGAGGTGACGCCTCTGTACCTCGGAATCCAGCTCGCGCATTGGCTCCGTCAGCACGCTGGATCGCTCTCGGGAATTCGGGTCGTGGTCGCGCCGCTCGTGAACCCCGATGGTTTTTTTTCAAAGCCCAGGAAGCGCGTCAATGCGCGCGGGGTGGACGTGAACCGGAACTTCCCCACGAACGACTGGTCCACGCGCTCTCTCAAGACCTGGAAGGGCAGGTACCGCTCGGATCCACGCCGCTACCCGGGCGCGGAGGCCGGGTCGGAGCCGGAGACGGTTTTTCAGATGGAGCTGATTCGCCGGGTGCGCCCGCATAAGATTCTCTCTGTTCACGCGCCGCTGAATTTCGTCGACT
>CAYJTX010000063.1:0-11933 GCA_964372615.1 uncultured Bacteriovoracaceae bacterium
TGAGCCGCACGGAAGACCTCTCTCACCGCGCGATGGACGCCGTGATCGGGATCGTCCTGCACGGTACTGCCTACGTGACGCTCGCCTGCGGAAAGAAGTGGCTCGCTGAGAAGCGTCGCGCGACCGTACTGAGCATCGTGACGACTTACGCGTGGACGGGGTCGGCGTTCGTGGTTCCCTCCGCGATGGCGAAAGCGGGCGTTCTGGCGATGACCCGGAGCCTGGCCGTCGAGTGGGGGGGCCGGGGCATTCGCTTCAACGCGATAGCGCCCGGGCCGTTTCCCACCCCCGGCGCCTGGGAGCGACTGATCCCGAGCGAAGAGGTGGCGAAGCGAATGGAGGCGAAGAACCCGCTCCGGCGCGTGGGGGAGCACCGGGAGCTGGCCGACCTCGCGACCTATCTCATGGCCGACGGCTCGGCCTACGTGAACGGGGAAGTCGTCACGATCGACGGGGGCGAGTGGCTCAAGGGCGCCGGCGAGTTCAACTTCCTGGACTTCCTGAGCGACGCCGACTGGGAAGCGCTCAAGCCCAGGAAGAAGGGGTAGTCGATGAGGCTTCGGGCGTGGTTCATCCTCTCGGCGTTCACCGCGATCGTGGTCGTCGCCTGCGCAGGCAAGAAGTCGTCGAATGCCGAGCTCCCGCCAGATGGGGTCTGGGTCCAGCGGCCCGATGGGACTCGTTTGTGCAAAACGCATCCGGCCGAAAAGCTGGAAAGCGTCACCCGGTCACTTCAGGAGTCAGGCGTGACGGTCTACGCCTCCAGGCATTTTCACGATGGAAAGATGCGCGCCCAGCTCTGCGGGATTTCGACGGGTTGGCTGAACGCGTTTCAGATTCGGCGGGGCGACCTCGTCAAGGCCGCGGCTCTCGAGCTCCAGCTTCCTGAGGCCGCGGAGGCGAGCGAGGATTCCCCTTTCGCGGCCGACGAGGCGGTCTCCGATGCCAGGCTCGCGACTCCGTCCGAGTCCCCCGCGCCCTTGCCCGCGGTGCTTCAGCCCTCAGCAGCGCCGAGCCCTTAGCCTGATCATCCGGGCGGGTCGACGAGGATCGCGGCGCAGTCCTCGGGCAGCTCCGGCAACTTCGTGACCGGCGCGGTCTCCTCGGCGGTCTTCAGCCGCGCCTCCTCGGTGAACCACCAGGCGAGCGTCTCGTCGCAGCCGTCTCCGGCGGGAACCTGCTCCTGCGTCTTGCAGCGGGTGTCGGCCGAGGGGCAGCGGAGTCGCAGATGTACGTGCCTGTCGTGCCCCCACCAGGGCCTCACCCGGCCAAGCCAGTCACGATTCTTCCGAGGGACTGTGTCGCAGAGATGGCGCTTGATCGCGGCGTTCACGAAAACCCGCTCGGCGTCGGCCGACGAGGAGAGCAGTCGCACCAGCTCGGTCTGGGCCGAGGTCCAGAGATCGCGTCGCACGGAGAGCCCGTCTTCCGACACGAAGAGCGGCGCCTCGAGATTCTCGCGCTCATCGAGGGTAGGGGATGGCGCTCCTGGCTGGAGCGGCAGCAGCCAGAGGTCGGCATCAAGGCCCGACTGATGGCTGCGGTGCCCGGTGAGGGTCGGCCCTCCCCGAGCCTGGCTGAGATCGCCGATCCGGATCGACCCGTGGCCCTGATCGCGAAACTTGCGGGCCGCGAGCCGCAGCGTCTCCAGGGTGGCGGGGTGGCCGTAATGGCGCTTGCGCGAGGGACGCATGACGACGAAACCGTCTCCGTCGGGCGGAAGCGACTCAGCTCCCGCGAGGCAGCCGGCCACGTAGCCCCCGAGGGCTTCACCGCGGGAGGGCCACGGCTTCGCGGCAGCGGCCCAGGGATTCGCCGGCGCGTGCGCGCAGCCCACGCCCGCCACGAGGATGCACGCGAGCGCGAGCGACGGGGGCGCGCGCCAGACGGCGAGCTTGCCTCTCAGGCCGCGGGCTCCAAGCGAGCGCCGCGCGAGCTCGACGAGGTAGCCGAGATTGAGGCGAATCGGGTCGGCGGTCGTAAATCTCACGTGCGGCCCGAGGCCGTAGGTCGGGCGCTCCCGCTCGGGCGCGAACGTTCCGAAGGCCCGGTCCCAGACCGAGAAGATCCCGCCGTAGTTCCGGTTGAGGTAGCCCGGATTGTAGGCGTGGTGGACCCGGTGCTGCGACGGGGTCGTGAAGACCCACTCGAGCGGCCCGAGCTTTCCGACCCGGTCCGTGTGCATGAGGAACTGGTAGAAGCCGAGCGCGAGGCCGCAGAAGAGGACCATCTCCGGCGGAAAGCCGAGCGCGATGAGCGGTAGAAAAACAAGCGCCAGGGTCAGGTGCGTGAACCACCCCGTGCGCGCGCCGGTCGCGTAGTTGAGCTCGGAGGGCTGGTGATGGACGATGTGCAGAGCCCAGAGGACGTTCACGCGGTGAAGCGCCCGGTGCCAGAAATAGTAGAGGAGGTCGACCGCGATCAGGCACAGGGCCCAGTGAGCGACATTTCCCTCGCTGAAATTCGGGGCGCCCGGCAGGTGCCAGTGGGTGGCGAACGAGACTCCGCCCTCGGGGGTGAGCGCCACGGAGGCGAGCTTCGCCGTCACGAAGCAGGTCAGGCTTCCCAGGGTCTCCGCCGGGCCGTACGACGTCCGCGACCGCGCCCAGTCCAGGGCGATCACCCCGAGCATCACAGCACTGATGGCGAGCGAAACCTCCTCCGTGAAGGTCATCTCTTTCTCGGTCCGGCTTCGCGCCGGGCCTGGTTCTGTCATTGACGGCCCGGCTTCGTTCGCGCCAGGCCTGGTCACCCCGCCCGAGTGTACCCTTCCGGGCTAGAGAGGCAAAAGCTCCCTGAGCTTTTCGAGGTAGAACGCCTGGTAGCCCTTGTACCCGTTCGCGAAGTCGTCCTTCGTGATCGTGTAGGCGATATCGGGCACCGCGCCGTTGTTCTCCACCGCGACGCCGTCGGGCCGGTAAAAGAGCGACTTTGTCATGTGCACCCTGATGCGCGAGTAGAAGAGCTCTGGCTGCTCCTGCACGTGACCGCCCGCGCCCATGGTGCGGGTGCCCAGCAGCTTCGCGCGGCCGTTGCCCTGGAGCAGCGCCGGGAAGGCGTCGCCGCCCGAGCCCGACAGCTCGTCGATGAGCATCACGATCGGATGGGTGTAGCGGACGGCGTTCGGTAGGATCTTCGTATCGCCGAAGATCGAGGTTCGAGGCGTCATGAATTCGCCGGCCCGCCAGGAGGTCTCGATGAGGCCCAGCACCTTGGCCAGGTTCTGGTACTCGAGCGTGAACGGACTCGTCTCTCCGAGCCAGCCGCGGAACGCCAGGTACTCCTGCTTGCTCGCGAGCAGGCTGAACTGCATCGGCGCCACGGGCCGGTCCAGGAAGAGCGAGGCGATGTCATGCAGGTAGCTGACGCTTCCGCCGCAGTTGTGGTCCTGGTCGATGATCAGGCCGACCGTGTTCGCCTCGAGCACCGAGACGGCGTACTGGTACTGCGCGAAGCGAAGCGCGAAGTTTCTGTCCTCGGGCATGTAGTGCGGGATGCGGAGGTAGCCCACGTTTCCGCGCGGGGTGGGGTGGTAGTACGCCACGAAGGGCGCCTGCATCACGATCGTCGCGTCTTCGGGCACCGTGATACGCGTGGCGCCCGAGCAGCGGAAGCTGCGCTCCAGCTCCGGCCGCTCGAACATCGACCACTGGTCCGCCGACGAAATCAGGTCGTAGCCGTGGCCGCGAACCCCGCTCGGGCGGGCGAGCTTCTCGTCGATAGGCTCGCCCTTCGGCGCCCACTCGAGCTCCATGTCGCGGGTCTCGGCGTCGTTTCGAAGCGTGAAGACGACCTTTCCGGCCGGAACGGGCAGTACGACGCCCGGTCGGACCGTAACCGCCATGGCGGCGCGCCTGCGGGCGGTTCCTTCGAAGCCGGCATTCAAGCCGCGCGCGATCGAGGCAACGAGCTGGTCGGCCGGAACGCCGTCGACGGCGACGACCTCGTCGCCCCTTTTGAACGGGAACTGGTCTTCCGGCAGCTTGGTCCGGTCAATCGCGTCGACCCTCACGCGGCCTTCGACGAGATCGGTCGAGAACGGCACGGCGGCGCCGTGCTCGGTCGGCACCCAGGCGCCGAAGTGCGAGTCGCGGAACTCGGCCGCGAGGCGCACGATCAGGTAGTAGAAATCCCCGTTCGACTTCGTCGCGGCCGCCTCGCGCGCATACTGTTCGTGAAGCGCCGTGAGGTCGAGGCGGAGCTGCTCGGCCTTGAACTCAAGCGGCCCGTAGCCTGAGCGGATCAGGGAGACGAGCTGCTGCAGGTCGCTCAGCTTCTCCTTGACCGTGAGGTCGCGCGCGTGCGCCGGGGACGTCCCCATCGCCGCGAAGACGATTGCCGCGCTCAGTGCCTGCCCCACCCATCGAAAGTTTTTCATAGGCGCTGAGATAAACCCGATCGCCCCCCGCCGGGCAACGGCATTCTGGAGGCTTGCACGGGCGCGTGCAGCATTCAGGAGACCGCGCATCGCGCCATGGATTCGAGCGCATTGCTAGGAAACGATGCTGTGGGGTCGCGCGCAAACGATAACGCGCCATTCCAGTTTAGTGGTAACGCGTGGACGCGAAGCGAATTTTTCGAGGAGTCCGTGAAATGTGAGGGATCGAATGACGCTGGGAGTGAATCTCGACCCCTCACACCTGGGGTGTGAATGGGTGAGTGATGTTTCCAGCAGAATTCGCGGTGTCACATTTAGGCGGCGCGACCCTGGTCTCGGGCCCGAAATGCCCCGATAATCGGGCCACGCATGTTCGCCTGGATCCGCGAGCGCCGCCGGCGCGGCCTCGCGAAAAAGCCATTTCCCGCGGCGTGGCAGAAACATCTGAAGGCGAGGGTGCCGTTCCACGCTCGGTTGAATGCCACCGATCGGCAGGCGTTCGAGGACCGCGTCAAGGTTTTCGTCTGGGAAAAACAGTTCCTTGGGGCCAAGGGCCTCGAGGTGACCGAGGAGATGCGCGTGGTGATCGCGGCGGCCGCCGCGCGCCTCGTTCTCCGGCTCGACCTGAGCTACTACGACCGGCTCTCGGAGATCGTCGTCTACCCCTACGATTTCGTTCATCCAGGGAAGGAGGACGACCCGCGGCTCGGCGAAACGCACGAGTGGGGAGTGGTCGTCCTTTCCTGGCCCGCGGTATGGAAGGGCCTCAAGGACCCGGAAAGGGAAGCAGACACCGCAACCCACGAGTTCGCGCATGTGCTGGATCAGGCCGACGGAGGCTTCGACGGGACGCCCGCGCTGGGGGCGCCAAAGCGCTACCGGCCCTGGGCGAAAGTCATGAGTGAGCACTTTCTCAAGCTTCGGAAGGGGAACGCGAAGCTGCTCGAGGTGCTTGACGACTACGGCGCGACGGACGAGGCGGAATTTTTCGCGGTGGCGACCGAGGCGTTCTACGGCTGGCCCGACCTCCTTCGCGGAAAGGCGCCCAAGCTCTACGGCGCGCTTCGCGATTTCTACAAGGTCGATCCCGAAAAGGAATGGGGGCCCTACCCCTGACGGGAGGAGCCCATTCCGTGACTCCCTCCGGCGATGAGGAGCGGGTGCAGGTTCAGGTCAGTCGGTCTTCCGGGCCGGCTTACTTCTTCGGCTGAGCCGCGGGCGCGGCTGGCGCAGCAGTGGCGGCGGGCTTTGCCGGAGCGGCGGGCGCGGGTGGCCCAGCAGCCGACGCGGGGGCCGCCCGCGCGGTGGTGGCCTCGGCCAGCGCGGCCTCGAGCTCCCCGATGCGACGGTGCAGCCCGTCCGCTTCGATGGGTTTCCCTCGGTCCCGAACGAGCGTGCGCAGCTCCTCCTCGAGCGCGGTGACGCGCTCCTGGAGGCGTCCGTTCTCCCCTCGAAGCTTTTTCGTGACCTCGGCGTCGGAGTTCGCGAGGCGCCCCTTCAGCGTCGTCACTTCCCCCTCGAGCGCCTTGAGCTTGGCCGTCGTTTCGGCGGCCACCGTCACGGGCGCGTCCGCGGGCTTGCCGCTCAGGAAGCCGAACGCGAGGTCCTCGGTCTCGAAAAAACGAAGCGGGTCCTTGTCGCCGGTCCGCCTGGCCGCCTCGGCGGCCTCGGGTCCGCCACCCGAGACGATGAGCGAGCCTTTGAGCTCCGCGGCCAGCGCATGCAGAGCTCCGAGCTCCGCCCAGGCCTCCTTGGGAAGCCTGGCGTCCCCCGCCAGAAAGATCGCGATCTTGTTTCTCCCGGACCTGAGGTGCTTGGAGACTCCCGCCTTGAGCGCGGGAATCTTGTCGACCGGCAGCTCGCCCGAGATGCGCAGGATCGCAACGTTACCCTTGTGAGTGAGCTGAATCTTCATCCTTACCCACAGTCTAGGCCTGTCCACGCCCGGCGCATACGTCGAAAGTTTGACCCGCGCCCCGGGCAGCCCCACACTGGAGTAGTACGATGGGAGAGCTCTTCGACGGAAAGTCGTACCATGACTTCCACGAGGGTCTGGTGATGGCCGTTCGCCTCCCGCGCACGGCCCGAGCGCTGCTCCTCGAGTTCGCCGATGCGGACGTCAGGGCCTCGAGGGTCGCTCGGATTCTCCGTTCGAATCCGTACGCCTGCGATCGCCTCGGCGAGCTCATGCTGATGCAAGGCATGAAAGAGCCGCTCCCCAGCCTCGAGGCGAGCATTCCGATGCTCGGGATCCAGACGGTTCGCGATTTCGTGCTGAGCCTCCAGATTCTGCGAAACGTGAACGAGCGTCACCCGAAAGTGGGCAAGGACGGGAAGTTCGACTTCAGTCCGGGAGAGCTGGTCGGTTTCGCGAAGAAGGCCGAAGAGGCCGCGCTCGCGCGCAAGGCCGTGTACCCGGAGCTCGCTCATGTCGCCGGATACCTCTTCGATATCGTCGTCGCTGCCGGCAGGAAGAGGTTCGGCGCCAAGAAGACCTTCGACGAGCTCGCGGGCCAGGTCTTCGAGCACGGCCTCAAGGCGGGGGCTGTCGCGGTCGAGCTCTCCCGTGCGCCGAAGCTCACCCTTCCGGCGGCCGGTTCGAAGTACGCGTTCGCGGCCTGCCTGATCCACGACGTGGGCAAGCTCGCGCTCGAGCTGCTCTACCCGCCAGGTTCGCCGCAGGCGTTCGCGTCGTTCCGGGCCATGCTTGCGAAAAGGCAGCCGCCGGACTCTCGAACCTGGGTGAACGTCGAGGAGCGCAGGCGCTTCGGCGTGACCCACGCGGAGCTCGGCGCGTCGATCTGCGGGAGCTTCGAACCCCTGCGCCCGGCCGCGCGGGCGGTGCTCTTCCATCATCAACCCTACCTGGCCGCACGGTTCGGGGCAGATACCCGCGGTCTCGCAACTCTGGTTGCGCTTGCCAGCAACGTCGCGGCGAACGCCCGAGCTCCGAAGGGGGGCGAGGACCCCGTTTACGGGCGCTGGCTGTCGCACGAGCTTCGGGACCTCAAGATCGACAAAACCGCGGTTGCCGACGCGCTCAAACGAGTCGAGGCCGCTGGCAAGACCTAGATCTTGAACTGCGATCCGATTTCGATGACACGGTCAGGTGGGATTCCGAAGAAATCCGTCGCCGGCCGGGCGTTTCGCGACAGAAAGATAAAGAGGCGCTTGCGCCAGGGGGGCAGCCCCGAGCCGCCGGTCATGGAGAAGCTTTCGCGGCCCAGAAAATAGCTCACCTTCGCCGGATCGATCACCAGACCCATGCTCGCGCAGAGGAGCAGGATCTCGGCGATGTCGGGAGTTTCCATGTAGCCGTAGCGCGCGATGACCTTGTGAAAGCCGTGCCGCAGCTCCGTTACCCGTACCCGCTCAGTCGTGTCCACGGACGGCTCGTTCTTCGTCACGATCGAGAGCAGCACGACTCGCTCATGGAGCACCTGGCTGTGCCGGTAGTGGTGCAGCAGCACCGAGGGCGCGATGTCACGCAGGAGGGTCATGAAGACCGCGGTGCCCTTCACGCGGGGCGGCCGGTCGCGGTCGAGGTCGGCGAAGAACTCGTCGAGCGACGTAGAAAACGACAGCATGCTCGTCGCCATGACCTGGCGGCCCTTCTTCCAGGTGGTCATGAGATAGAACACGAAGATCGCCAGCACGATCGGGATCCAGCCCCCCGTATGGAACTTGACGATGTTCGCTGAGAAGAAGGACAGGTCCACGACAAGAGCGGCGACGAGCCACGGTACGACGATGAGCATGCCCATGCCCCAGACCTGGCGCTTCACGGTCGAGTAGAGGATCGACGTGATCACCATCGTGCCCGTCACCGCGACGCCGTAGGCCGAGGCGAGCGCGGTCGACGACTTGAACTCCACGACGAGCCAGAGGCAGGCGACCATGAGCAGCGTGTTCACCCGCGGCACGTAGATCTGCCCTTCGGCGCGCCAGCTCGTGTGCCGGATCGTGATGCGGGGGAGGTAGCCCAGCTGCACCGCCTGCTGCGTGAGCGAGTAGGTGCCGGTGATGAGGGCCTGCGAGGCGATGATCGTGGCGGCGGTGGCGATGGCGACCAGCGGGTAGATTGCCCAGCCGCCGCCGACGAGGCCGTAGAAGGGGTTTACCAGTGCGGCCTCCCCCCGATCGAGGATGAGGGCGCCCTGTCCCAAGTAGTTGAGGATCAGGGAAGGCCAGACGATCGAGAACCACCCGAGTCGGATCGGCCCTCGGCCGAAGTGCCCCATGTCGGCGTAGAGTGCCTCCGTGCCCGTGATGCAGAGAACGACGGAGCCCAGAACGAGGAATCCCGTCAGCCCATTCTCTAAAAAGAACCGCGCGCCGTGGATGGGATTCACGGCGCCCAGGATCTCGGGCCTGCGGAAGATCCAGGGGAGGGCGATGGCGGCGATCGTCACGAACCAGAGCAGCGTCACCGGGCCGAAGATCGTCGCGATTCGCGCGGTCCCCCGACTCTGGACCAGGAACACCCCAATGAGGATCGCGAGCGTGAGGGGGACGATGATCGGCTTAAAGGCGGGTGTCGCGACCTCGAGGCCTTCGACCGCCGAAAGTACCGAGATCGCGGGTGTGATGACTCCTTCCCCGTAAAGCAGCGCGGTACCGAAGAGCCCGAGCAGGATGGTGAACACCATCCCGCCCGTGAGCTGGCCCTTCTCCTTGGGCTGGGCGAGCTTTGGAATGAGGAGCGCGAGCAGGGCCATCATGCCGCCCTCGCCCTTGTTGTCGGCTCGAAGGACGAAGAGGACGTACTTGACGCTGACGACGAGCAGAAGCGCCCAGAAGACGAGCGAAAGAATGCCGAAGACGTTCTGGTCCGTGTGCGGAATTCCCGTCCCGGGCTTGAAGCACTCCCGGACGGCGTAGAGGGGAGAGGTGCCGATGTCGCCGAAGACGACGCCCAGGGCGCCGACGGTCAGACGAAGCAGGTCCTTGCGGCTCGAGCGTGACGCGGGATGCGCCGACATGAGCCATTCAAATCGCCCCGCGGGGGGCGAACTTCAAGAAGATAGTCGGGACCGCAGCGCCTCGACCAGGCGGCGAGGTCCGTCCTGCGTATGCTCGAAGTAGAGGCAGGGCTCGATGAGCTCCAGCTCACCCAGGAGCGTTCCCATGCCGGTTTCCAGCAGGTCCACACGGGCATAGACTAGCGTTTCGCCCTGGAGGCGCTGAGCGGCCTCCAGGCAGAGGTCAGCCGCCTTCCGGATTGCCCCGGGCGGGTCCGCGGCCTGGAGCTTGGCGCGAAACTGCGGCTGGGTGCGGAAGTCTCCCGCGTGGGGCCGCTTCAGAACGGCGTGGCTGAACACTCCCCCGAAGTAAAGGAGGGACCACTCTCCCCGGGACTCGATCTCGGAAAAGTAGGGCTGGACGAGCACGTCGGAGTTCCAAGTCACTTCCGTAGGTATGCTATCTCCCGGGCCGAGCTTCATCGTCATGCGTGCCCCCGCGGAAATGGCTGGCTTGACCACAAGCTGCCGCCAGCCCCGGTCGCGCGCCTTCGCGATCGACTCGCCGAGCGCGGCGGGAGTCGAGCGAAGCGTCGGTACGGTCACGATCCCTTCCGCCGCGAGCTCGTCGAGGTACTTCTTGTCGCTGTTCCACCGAACGGTTCGGGTCGAGTTCCAGAGGGGTACGTGCTCGGCGTCGAGCCGATCGAGCCACTGCAGGAAGGCCGCGTACTTCTCGGTGTAGTCCCAGGTCGAACGGAGCAGCACTCCGTCGAAATTCGTCCACCGGACTTCCTGGGCGTCCCAAACGCAGGGAACCGCTCGGGTGCCCCTTGCGGCGAAGGCCGCCGGGAGCGGCAGATCGTCCCTCCAGAGCTCGGGCAGCTTGGAGCAGGTGGCCAGAGCGATCAGTCGGGGCATGGCGTAACTCTAGCCGAGTCCGCGTGGCTGGGGTAGAGCCGGGAAACGTATGGATCGGGGGAGAGTCGGAGCCTTGCTGCTCTTGGCGGCGAGCGTGTGTCAGACCGGGGCGTGGGGCGAGGATCGCGCCTGCGACCCGAGCGCGCATCCGCTCCCCAATGTCGGCCTCATCGAAGATGCAGGAGACCCGGGCTGCCCGGCCGGTATGGCAGCAGTCGCTGGATTCTGTGTCGACCGCTACGAGGCGTCGCTCTTGGAAGGAGTCGAGCCGGGAGGCTCGCGCTTCTGCGAGTGGTCTCCCTACTTCAATCCGGGCATGCGGTCCGTGTGGGCGGTCTCGCGTCGGGGCGCCGTGCCCCAGGGGTACCTGAGCGGGCTGCAGGCGGCTCGCGCGTGCGAGGCGGCCGGGAAACGGCTTTGCACGGATTCCGAGTGGCTGCGTGCGTGCCGCGGCGAGGAGGGCCGGGTTTTTCCGTACGGCCCGCGGCGGGAGCCGGGTCGCTGCAACGACTCGCGCGCGAGGCACCCTGCGCAGGAGCTCTTCCCAGGTGATCCGAACGCGTTCCGGCGGCTTGGCCACCCTTGTCTCAACCAGCTCCCGGCTTCGCTTGCCCCGGCGGGTGAACGCGCGGGCTGCGTCACTCCCGAGGGAGTGTACGACCTCATGGGCGGTCTTCACGAGTGGACCGCCGCCGCGGCCGGAACGTTTCGCGGGGGCTTCTACGTCGACACCCGGATCAACGGGGAAGGGTGCCTCTACCGAACGGTCGCGCATGACGTGCGTTATTGGGACTACTCAACGGGGTTTCGCTGCTGCGCCGATCGGGCATATAGGTAAGGCATGTCGACGACCGCGCCCCGATGGCTGATCTGGCTCGAGAAGAAGTTGGGCTGTCTCGCGGACCCTCAACTCGCCATCCTGCTCGTGACGTTGCAGGCAATGGGTTTCGGCTTCGTGAGCTACGAGCCCGAATGGGTCTACCGGCTCGCCCTCGATCCGGTGGCGGTCTTGAACGGCGAGGCCTGGCGGCTCCTGACTTATCTTTCGCTCCCGCTCTCGGCGAGCCCGATCTGGATGTTCTTCGCCCTCTGGTTCCTCTACTTCATCGTCAATAGCCTCGAGAGCGCGTGGGGCGCGTTCCGAACGACTTTCTACGTGCTCTTCTCGTGGGCCGTGACGGTCCTCTTCTCCCTGACGACCGGCTATCCGGTGCTGAGCGCCGCGCACTTCGAGTCGTCGCTCTTTCTCGCGGCCGCGTTTCTCTACCCGGACACGCAGGTCAGCCTTTTCTTCCTCATGCCCGTGAAGCTCAAGGTGCTCGGCGCGATCACCGGCGCGCTGGTGGTCGTCGAGGCGGCGCGCGGCGGCTGGCTCGACCGCGCGCACCTGGCCGCGGTCTACTCGGGTTTTCTGCTATTCTTCGGGCCGGCGGCGCTCGAGCGCGTCCGGCTCGCGCTCAGGCGCAGGCGGTATCGCGGCAAGCTCGGGCGCTAAAGCGCCGCCTCGATGTCCTTCTCGAGGGACTCGGGCTTGGCCGTGGGCGCGAAGCGCTTCAGGACGGAGCCGTCCTTGGCGACGAGGAACTTCGTGAAGTTCCACTTGACCCCTTCGGTGCCGAGGATGCCCTTTTCCTCTTTCTTCAGGAATTCGTAGAGGGGATGGGTGTTCGGGC
>CAYJTX010000064.1:0-11932 GCA_964372615.1 uncultured Bacteriovoracaceae bacterium
TGGCGGTCGATTCACGTGAACAGTTTGTTGATAAAAACAGGTTGGGAGTGATCCGCTGCTTCTTCAGAGTTAAGAAATCGGCTCTTCCGCATTGGTGATGGCTGGGTAGCTCAGATGGTTAGAGCGGCGGATTCATAACCCGCAGGTCGGCAGTTCGATCCTGCCCTCCGCCACCAATTTTCAGGCTGTCGTTCCAAAGGGTTGTCGAGGATGGCCAACACGACAGTGAGTGGGAACTGCGCATCCGGGGCCACATTGGGGCCACGGAGAGCAGTTCTCGGCTCCTGAACCAATCTGCGCAGATCGCTTCAGGAGACTGCCGACGCCCCTTCGCCTAGCCCTGACGGGCATGGCCAGACCGACTCGACATCGCAACAAATGGCGTATCCGGTGGAACGACGCCGCAGGGAAGCGGCGGAGCGCCGTCCACTCCGAGCACGGCGCGGCCCTTTCGTCACTCCGGCAGCGACTCGCCGAAGCCGAGGCGATCCGGTGTGGTCTGCTCGCACAACCACCGTCTGACCGATCGTTCGGAAATCTGTGCGACTACTGGCTCGAGAAGCGGGCCCCGCTGAAGCGCCGGCCGAAGGACGACGAAAGCATTATCCGGAACCACCTTCGCCCCGCCTTCGGGGCGCTTCGCCTCCAGGACCTTGAGGAGAGCATCGCCCCCATCGATGCCTTTCGGGTAAGTCGCGCTCACCTGAACCCGAAGACCCTTCATCACCACCTGACTCTCCTCGGAACGATGCTTCGACTTGCCGTCGACCTTGGCTGGATGCGACGTATCCCCAGGATTCACAAGCCGCGTATCCGTCTCTTCGACTCGGATTTCAGTTTTCTTCGGACAACGGACGAAGTGGCTCGCTTTCTGCGTGCGTCTTTCGATGATGGGCCGCTCGCTTACGCAGTCCATGCAACCGCGGTCTACACGGGAATGCGTGCGGGAGAGCTGGCTGGACTTCGACGCGATAGCGCCGACCTCGAGCGCCGACAGATTTCGGTCCAGCGTAGCTATGACCAGCTCACGAAATCCGGCGAAGTCCGCTACGTCCCCATTCTCGATCCACTGCTGCCGGTCCTGCGCGAGTGGAGTCTGCGGAGCCGAGGTCCATGGATGTTTCCGAACGAGGCGGGCAACATGCTCTGCCCCTCCGCTCGAGTGTTCCAAGGATGCATTCTATCGAGTCCTTGACCGGGCCGGCTTCTCTCGGGTCGAGCGCGGAGGGCGCATGCGATCGTACATCCGATTCCATGATCTTCGCCACACCTTCGCCTCTCACTGGATGATGGCCCGCGGGGATCTCTTCAAGCTCTCCAAGATCCTTGGACACCATTCGATTCAGATGACCATGCGCTACGCCCACCTCGCTCCCGATGCGTTCGCGGGCGATCTCGGTCGCCTTGGGACGAGCCCGCCTGTCACCCACGCCGAAATCGCGCACCTGCCTCAGCGCGGGGCGGCTCCTGAACTCAAATGAGCGAACCCCTTCAGGAGACTTGCCCGAGCATGTCCATTATCTCAGCGCTTGCGTGGGGCGCTGGTGCTTTCCACGAATCTAGAGGGACCCAATCATGGAGCCACTGCTTCTTTCTTACCAGGCCGCGTCCGATCTCGTCGGCGTGCCGAAAGGTACTTTGTACAGTCTTGTGTCACGGCGTCGAATTCCCCATATCAGGCTCGGTCGGCGGTTTGTCCGATTCGAACGCGAGGCGCTTCTGGCGTGGATTCGCTGTCATGCCAGCACGCCGGCTGCGTCCAAGTCGGGCGAGGTTTCTTCACCCGTTGGAACCCCGCGGGGCGGCTCATAACAACCCGGAAACTCACGCCAAGGCCATAGCGCTCTCGTGCCTCCTCAACCTCGAGGATCTAAGCAACGGGGGGGCGAAGTGGCGGACACAGAGCTGGCTTCCGCTTATGATCGACAAGCTCAACTTTCGGCTGGTGAGACCGATTCCATTGAGCCTGCTAGTGGTCGCTGGCGCCAAGCCTCCCGTACTCGACTGCCTCCGGGGTGATCGGTGCCGGGCCTATAGGGTGGCCCGCGGGATTTGGTTAGTCCGGAACGGGCAGGACCCGCCCGAGATCAAAGGCGTGATCAGCCGACCCTCCGAACATCCGACATGGGAAGACTACCGGTCTAAACTCGAAGGCCTCCTGCCCCACGACGCCCTGGCGACATCGAAGGTGCAACGAATCGACCTGGCCGTGGATTATCACGAAACATTCGCCATGATCATTGAAGGCCTGGATGTCCGGCATATTCGGCGAATCTCACCCATTTTTGATGGTGCCTCCGGCATGCTGCAATCCTGTCGTATCGGCCGGGCTCCGCGCCAGCTTCAGATTTACGACAAATACGAGGAGCAGCGGCGAAAGCGAGATGTCGCCCCACACCGTTTCCCCTGGACTCGGGTTGAAGCTACCCTGACTCGGCAGGCGGTCCCGTGCCAAAGCCCCATTGGCATAGCCGAGAGATATCGCACCGCTCCAGCCGCTTTTCTCAACGCCTTCCATGGCGTCACGGTCCATCAGATTTCATTCGTCCAGGACGACAAGGACTTGCCAAGGAACAGGCTCACGGGCGATCGGTTGGCAACTCACTCGGAGTCTTCCGGAAGGCTGTCGGCCTCGTCCGCCCCTTCCGGTGGCTCGTCGCCCTCCGGATACCGATTGATGTCGACCCCTTCGTCATAGACATCAAGGATCTCGTCAGGATCGCCTTCTGCCGGCAAGTGAACGCTCTCCCAATGCCTGAAGAACTCCTTCAGGTCGTCGCTCTCTTCTGCCGTGTCATTCCTTCCCAGGATTATCGGTCCCTTCCGTTTCGGAATCACTACACTCTCCTCCTCTCTTAGAATGGGGCAGGCGGCTCCTCGAGGCTACATCCCTGTGGTCGTGCTACGCGCAGAAGCATGCACGGCCTGCTGCACAATGGCCCCATGTCTTCGCCATCTCCTCTCGGGCTCCCTCCGTCTCGGCGAATTGGCCCGTCGTCCGCTGTAAAAAGCCATTCGGGGGGACATCGTATGGCCACAACCAAGCAGGTCGCAGCAAACCGCCGAAACGCCCAACACAGCTCCGGACCGAAGACTGAGGGCGGCAAGAGTGTCAGTTGTTTCAACGCACTGAAGCATGGCCTTCTTGCTCAGCACGCCCTGCTGTCCGATGAGGACCGAGGTACCTTTGCTGAATTCAGCATGGAGTTCCATGTAAAGCTCGACCCCCAGGGCCCGCTCGAGGGCCTCCTTGTCGATCGTGTCGTCACCTCGGCTTGGCGATTACGCAGGGTGATTCAGGTCGAAACTTGCCTCTTCGACGACCTGCGAGAAGAGCGCGACCACACGGGCTTCCTAGCCAAGGAAAAGGGCCTCGGACATGCGTTCATCGCGGGCGGCTATCAGTCCGATTGCTTCTCAAAACTGACACGTTATGAAACCACGCTGGAACGGGCCATGTTCCGAGCTCTGCACGAACTTCAACGCGTTCAAGCGGAACGCCACGGAATGCCCTTCCTGCCTCCCGTCGCGGTCGACCTCGATGTCAACGTTCTTGAGGCATTGGAGCATAGCAGCGAAGACCCTCAAGGCTGACCTGCCGACGAATTGGCTTCGTTTAGCGGAAGCGGCCTCAGTCGAGATTACAAGCCGGCACTTTCAGACTTGTCTTTTTGTATCCAATTGGATACATTATGTCAAGTGCGTGAAGCCTGTCCCCGCCAGGTTGAATCGTACGTGACCCCAGAGGGCAGGGACGTGTTCCACGACTGGATGAATAGCCTGGCCGATCTACAAGCCCGCGCTCTGATCGATCGCACGATTGCCAAGATCCGACTTGGCAACCTGGGTAGGCACAAATCGGTGGGTGGAGGAGTTCAGGAAATTGTCTTGGATCATGGTCCTGGCTACCGCCTCTACTTTGGGGAGCAAGGCGAGCACCTCGTAATTCTGCTCGGCGGAAGCACGAAGCGCCGACAACACGAGGCAATTGACGCCGCCAAACGCTACTGGATTGATTGGAAGCAAAGGAGCACGCAATGAGTCGTAAGAGAAAGGGACCCGCCAGCAAACCCTACGAAGCCGGCCTGTATGAGCGCCTCACGGACCCAAGATACGCTGCCGAGTACCTCAACTCACTGCTGGAGGAGAATAGTCCCGAGCTGCTTCTTCTCGGGCTTCGGGACGTAGCCAAGGCGCTCGGATTCGCACGCTTGGCAGCGAGCACGGGATTGAGCCGCGAGAGTTTGTACAAGGCCCTCTCGAAGGGAAAGAATCCGAGAATCGGGACAGTATTGGGAGTTCTGACCGCACTGGGTTGCCGAATTCGCCTGGAGCAGAGCCGAAACACCAAGAAGGCTGCATGAACAACTTCGATGTCTTGGGGGACAGCTACTTTTCGAAACACCAGTCGACTGCCCTGCGCGCCCTAGAAAGGTCGCATCGGCAGAGTTTCACCAAGAGCTGAGCCGCGGCATGTCGCGCCAGATCCTCATCGAGGAAGTACCTCCTCCCCTTCTTCTGAGTTGACCATGCTGCGATGACTGACCTTGACGACCGATCCTCCAGCTCGGCAATCGCTTCTGCTGCGGCCGCGACGGGCCCGCCGTCGGCACGAATCCGAGCCGGTGTCTTGATGGCAAACTTCTCGATGTCTCGCGGGTCAAAATGGCCGCCCTTACAGGACGTATGCACCTGCGTACGATAGGCCTCATTCGAGATCCTTCCATCCAGCGTCCGTTTATATGCCCTCGAGAGCAACAGGACCCGCACGGCGCGAAGCCTCTGGCCCAAGTGAATCATCCAGCGCCGCTTCCACTTCTCCGACTCTCGAATGGCGACCCGAAGCGTCAGCTCGGCCTGTCGGTGCTCCGAACTCAATTTATCTGGAGCACGTGGGATGGCTTCGAAATAGGCCGCAACGCTAGCGAGATTGGCCACGGCGCCCCATGCCTTCTCCGCGGTAAGTGGCCGCCGACGCTTCTTCTGTCCTTTCGGCTGATCCACAGGATCTTACCCTCCCTGCACCCCAAGTAACCTGCGGGACCAGTTCGGGGCCACAGCTACGTCAAGAAAGGCAGGGGTGGCAAGCACAGCGAAGTTGCGGTAACGGTAAGCTCCGAGAATGAAAGGAGGGCAAGGCGAGAAGGGTCGCCGGGCCACCTTCATAACCCGCAGGTCGGCAGTTCGATCCTGCCCTCAGCCACCAATTAAACCCTTGGCACCGCTGTGATTCTTGGAGTTCTTGGTTTCTGGGGTCTCCGACTGCTGCGGCCCGCGTAGCATGAGCGTAGCAAACTGAGGGTTTTCTGAAGATCCTGTCGACCCGTTCCGGCGCGGACCTGCCGAGGTCCTTGCTGCGCCGAGGGCCGTCTCTAGACGGGCGGCGAAGGAGGCGGGCGACTCCAGTACGTCGGGCGTCACCGCTTCCTCAGCTGCTCGCTCGGCCAGAACCGGGCCGGGTCCTTTTCGTCTGTCCAGTAGTCCACGGCGCTTCCAGCCTGGAACACCTGCTTGAGCTTGCGGACGCTGATCTTGCCGGAATCCGGGAATTCTCCGAGGTCGAGCGGGTCCAGGCTCGAGAGCGCCAGATACTTGAGTGGCTTGTCGGTGTGGTTGTAGATTTGATGCGCGCCCTCCGGGGTGGTGGCGAAAAAGATAAGATCGCCCTTCTCGATCTCGCGGTAGCCGTTCGGTTGTCGCAGAATCGCTCTGCCTTCAAGGACCAGGAAGACCTCCTCCTCCGAATGGTGGAAGTGATAGGGGCACGAAAATTTTCCGGGCGGGAGCAACGCGACGTTCCAGCCGAGCTTCTTGGCGCCGAGCTTCGAGGAAAATGCAGCGGGCGCTGTCTCGTAGGTATAGCTTTCCGGCACACTCCCGTCCCGCTCGAAGGTGAGCGACTCCAGACTCACGACGTTGGTCCAGGATGCGGCTTGATTCTCTCGTTGTTCCTCGCGCGGCTCCTCGCCATGCTTGAACATGCGATACCACGTGTCTCGGTACTTCTGGTCCCCGATCTTCAGTGCACTCAGGATCTCGTAAGTAAAATCGACGGCGCCAAGTCCACCCGCCGTGATGATACCGTCATCGCTGGCGGCCATCTGAGCCAGGTAGCGCGCTCCGCCCGTGTAGGAGGGCGACCTCTCCTTGAGAAAGGCCGGTGAATTGCTGGTATGGGTGACCGAATCCAACATCCCCAGCCGGGCCAGATAGCCGGTGGCCGCGCAAATCCCGGCGATTGGGATGCGGCGGGCTCTCAACTCCTTCACAAACACGTCCAGCTCAGGGCTCTCGAAGTTTTTCCAGAAGAGACCACCCGGAAGGATGACCGCCTGGACGCTCGGAAGGTCGATGTCAGAGAGACTGATTTCGGGTGTCACCATGAGCGAGCCCAGCGACTTGACCGCCTTCCTCGTGAGACCGAAGGTCACCGCTTTGCGCTGATGCTGGAGCAACTCCGGAAGGAGATACCCCAGCTCCCAGTCTGCATAGGTGTCATTCAGAAAGACGTAGACGCTCATTGATTACCCCTCATTCCCGCTGCTCTAGCATCTCGCCAAGCTTGAGCACCGATCTCCAGTTTCTCATCGTGACCGGAGATCCGGCGGCCTTGTCGAACAGCGTGGGGATGAGCTTCGACCTGCCAACGCTCGTCCCGAAGTCCACCCAGATCGCATTGTCGATGATCTTGATCCGCTCTCCCTGCGTGGTCCGATCACCCAGCACCGCCTCCGCATTGCCAGCACAAGGGAGCTTGGCAAGCCCAAGGAGCAGGAGGTTCGGCCTGGCTCGCGCCGCCTCGGGGAACGGATTTCCGGACGTGTACTTCTTCCACTCCAAAGCGGTCCGGACTATGACGTCGACCGCGAACCCAAAGTGCTTCTCAATCGCCCCTTCGAGGCGCGCAGCAGCCTGCTTCGCACTCAGCCTGCCGGCGTCGAACAGGAGATTCCCACTCTGAATATAGGTTTCGACCTCGACGAAGCCAGCGTCGGCCGCCACCGCACGGAGTTCCAGCATCGGCACCTTGCGGTTACCGCCGACGTTAATTCCTCGTAAAAGGGCTACCATCCGCATTGGGGCGGCACCTTCACCTACGCCCGGGTTCGTCGTAGGGCTCGTGAACCAGCCGAGTCGAAATCCACCAGAGGTTCCCGGCCGGATCGACCACGCCGCCCTGCCGGTCTCCATAGGGCATGTCGGTCGGTTCGAAGATTTTTTCCGAGCCCAGGGAAAGGGCCTTCCTGTAAGCCGCGTCCGCGTCGTCGACATACAGGTAGAACGCGCTTGCAGAAGGCTTGAAGCCTTCTCCCGCACCACTCAACATGAAGCACGTCGCTCCGATCCTGATCCTCGCGTTCGCGATCGTTCCCGGTGGGCCTTCGGTAATACCCAACACCTCCGCGCCGAACGCGTCCTTCAGGAAAGTGATGTATTTTCGCGCCTCTCTCACGAAGAGATAGGGAAACATCGTTCCGTAGCCGTCTGGAATATACATGGAGTCTCCTTTGTTTCACCAAACACCGGGCACGAGCCGGGCCGTTCTGGCCTGGTAAGCCCGGTAATCTTCGCCGAACCTGTCGATCATCAGCCGCTCTTCGGGGCCGAGGCGGAAAGCGAACATCATTGTGAACGCAACCAGGCTGGCCGGACCCGCGATCCAATTGGGAAGCAGAAATGCCTGCGCCAGAGCATAAAGGAAAATTGCCGTGTACATCGGGTGGCGGACTTTCCTGTAAACCCCGGAGCTGACCAACTGATGTCCCTCTCGCACTTCCAGCGTCATGGACCAGTTCGTCCCCAAGTCGGCATGGGCACGATAAAAGAGCCGGAAGTTCGTTCCTAGACAAAGGACGCCGGCGGCAAGAGCCGCAGGACTGAGCGCGTAGTCCGCGAAGGAAAGGAGCGACGTCACCGTCGCGACGATCGGGAGCACGAACACCGCGATCGACATGAGCGCCAGGAGCATGATCTCCAGACGGCCTTTCCGATTATCGACGACCGGCACCTTGCCGCACTTGCTGTCGTATGGAGCACGGATCGCCACAGTGGTGACGAGCCCAGCCAAAATCAACGCCTTACCAAACCAAGGATTCATCCGCTTATTCTCCTGATAAAGAAGGGAAACACGTATCTTAACCGATGATTTCAGTCAACGCTTCGCGACTTCGGAATTTGAAGTCGTGCTCTTCGAGAGGTCGGGCGCCCGTCCCGCCATGCCCACCACCGCAACAGTCTTGGGTCCCGTCGACGCTGGGGCGTCTTCACCGCATAGGCGACGCATCGCAAGAGGTACAGCATGCACCGCTCGTTGACCCCGGTCAGCCGCCGCCAGCGTTCGTAATCGCGCTCGGGCTCGCACCGCGCCAGTTCCTCGGGCTTTCGATACCCGAGAAGCCAGAGGTCCTGTTCGATGGACCGCCCGACGCCAGGCAGGTCACGAAGCTGTCGGTAGGGGCCCGCCTTGGTCACGTCCCATGCTCGGCGAAGCCGAGGACATTGCCGTCTGGGTCCCGCACAAAAACCTCCTTTGCTCCGTAGGACGTCGTCCTCGGCGGAACCAGGGGCCGAACGCCCTTGAGCGCGACGAGCGCCTGCTCCAGCGAATCGACATCCGAATAGAGGCAGATCGAGCCCACCTTCACATGCTTGGCGACCTCCGGCAGGTCGTCCACCATGCTGGGATGAGTCTGGAGCATGATCTCTGAGCCATCCTTCTGAAGAATGACGAACCCGAGCTTCCCTTGATATGGTCGGAGTACCCACCCTCAAGCGCAATCGTCGTCCAGTCGAGCGGCGCGGCGGAACGCGCCCTCCGGACGATGTGCTCGAAGCGGATGACCCGCGCGAAAGCCTTCGGTGAGAGACCGATATCCTGGGAGAACTTGCGTTCGATCTGTCTCGCGCTCAATCCTGTCCCCTTCTCCAGGGCAGCCAGGGTGACGCTGCCTTTCCGTTTCTGGATCACTCGCACGGCATACTGAACGTAGGGGTCAAGCCCGAGTCGCCATCCAAACTCCTTCAGGAGGTAGGACTCCAGATACTTGACTCGAGCTGGAGTGCTCGGAAGCCCCGCGACCCGTTCCCAGAGCTCCGACCCGATATTTCCCCAGAAACACGACAGGTCCGCTACATCGTCGGTGCACTCGGCGGCGTTGAACTGGAGAAACGGCTGGCTCGCTCCCGGTCGGAACCGGATGCCGAGGATGTCCACCGCGCCAGACAGGGTGACGAGGATGGGACGAGTCATCGTTCCGACGACGTAGACTGGGTAACGCTCCCGGGAGTCGGCGAAGTCGAAGATGATGTCGATGCACCCATCCGGCAGCACGCGGCGAGGCGGAGAGCTGGGCGAAGCGCTCGCCTCTCCATTCATGGTCCAAAGGCACTCGATGTGACCACGGAGGGCGGGCTGCGGCGCGTACTCCTCGTAACGCACTCTCATGCGGAACGAACCTCATGGCCTGCGCCTTCGAGGACTTCGACCGCCCTTCCAAGATCGCGATCTTTGACCAACAGGTAATCCGTATCAAAGATCGATAACGCGAATATGCTAATCCCGGCGCTGGCGAGTGGATTTGCGACTGACGCAAGAATTCCGGTCAAGCCGAAATCGAGCGGTCCCTGGATCTTAAGACAGCGCCAGTCTCGCTCGACTTTCACGTCACCGGGAACATCCGCCTGCGAGCAGACGATCGAAAGCTCGGCTGGAGTCCTCGTGATCGAGAAAACAGATCCGCACGTGGCCCACTCGGGAATTGCCGATTCCGGCTCAAGCCTGCACACCGCAAGTAATCCGGGGCGACGTCAAGAATCATGCATTTGACCCACCGACTTCTTCGTCATCTCACACGCTCTACCTCTCGAAAAACTTCCGAACGAACGGGCTCACTTCCCGCAGTTCCTTGGGCACGTCCCGGTTCTCGTAAATGAACTCCACGAGATTGGCCCGCACGGTCTTGTCGGAAGGAAGAAGAACGAGGGCCTGCTCCCACGCCCTCTTTGCCGCACCGAACTGCCCGGACTCATAGAGAGCCGTTCCGAGATTATTGTAAGTTTCGTTGAGGTGGTACCGATCCGTCTTCGGATAACTCGCGATCGCCCTCTCATACGCGGCGATCGCTCCGGGAAGGTCGTTCCGTTCCTTGAGCACGATGCCTCGGATGTAGTTGGCGCGCGGGTGGTCGGGGTCGACCTCCAGGCACTTCGACAGGGCCGCATCCGATTTCGCGCGGTCGAAGAAGCTGTGGACGATTGCCTCGCGACACAGCACCTCGGCCGTCTCGCCGGCCACCGCTTTCGCTTTGGCGATCCACTGGAGCGCCTCAGCGCGGCGGCCCTGCTCGGCCGCCGCCATCGCGCCGATGATCTCGCGGAAGATCGGCTTGCAGCAGAACTTGAACTTCTTTCCCGACCCGCACGAACACGGGTCGTAGCTGTCCGGCACCAGCCGGCGCGCACTCTCGCGATCGAGATCGTCGGCGTCGTCCCGAAGGCCCGCGTAGCCCATCGAAGAGGGCGAGAAAAACTGCTGGCCGAACGACTCCTTCACCGGCGCGAGGAGATCCTCGACATGGGGCGCCGGAACGGTCTCAAACATCATGTCCAACTTCGTACAGCAGGCGCGGAAGACATCTTCGGCCGGATCTCCCTTCACGAGAAGCAGCCTGCGCGGACGGGTTCCCTTCCGGGAACGCCCACCATCCAGCAACTTCGCCGCTTGCTCCGGGGAGAGCCGCTCGTCGGGCACGGCCTCGTGCCCGAGGATGACCCCGTTCGGCAGGTCCATCAGCATATACACGTCGATGGCTTGGTCCTTGACCTGTGTATCGAGGCGGAACAATAACCACGCGTCGTTCTCCTGGAAATCACCGAACTGGTACCTCATCGCCATCACCTGTTCCCTCAGCTTGCTCCGCAGCACCGCTTGAACTTCTTCCCACTGCCGCAGGGACAGGGCTCGTTGCGCCCGACCTTCGTTCCAGTCAGAGTCGGTCGCGCAGGATGACGGCGGCAGTAGGCTTCATAGAGCGCGGAGAGCTTCTGATGGCGCTTCGCGTAGGTGGACATCAGGCCGGGATACTTGGCCTTGAACGCGGCGAACAGATCCTCGGGCGTCCGGCTGGTGCTGTCGCCTTCGGCGAAGCTCCGGATCACCCGCTCGGCCAGGGGCCGGCCCTGGATACCGCCCGGCTCGTCGCTGTTTTCCGACTCTGCCTTCCCGGCGACATCCACCGAAAATGAAGTCAGCAGCCGATCAGAGTCGTCCTTCAGAGCGATCCGAACATCCGTACACTCGCAGACCGGGCTGTCGCAGATGTCCAGCTCCGCCCCGAGGCGCTGGCCGGCGTGATCCCCTTCCGCAAGGGTCAAGAAGAACGGAAACTTCGACTCGGACTCGCCCTTTCTCTTCTGTAAACTCGGCATCTCAATTCCTTTCCGCAAGCTGGCGCGGCTTCAACTTAAAGGTCGGCCTCCGGCCATCCCGAGAACACCCGTTGACGGTCCGCGCTGATCGTTCCGGACTGCATGCGGGATCGGAGGACTGATACGGGATCGGGATCGTTCGCGTGTAACACGATCGGCGGTCGATGAGGCTCATTCGCGACGCGGACTTCGATTTCATCGAGTCCCGCCGCCCCCGTGGCCCTGAACCAATATCGAATCACGCCCGGACAGTCATTGAGCTTCGCGCGCAGAAACTTCGCCTCGGCCACTTCGAGGATCGCTCTGCCACCCTCGACCCTGGCCGTGAACGGCATGCCGCTGCTGCTGCCGTTCTTCACAAACCACCCCTCACCGGACTTACCCGATACCGCCCAGGTCCTCTCATCCGTGATCCAAAGGCGACCCTGCGTCTGGGCAGACACCCGGACCCCGGCGACCTGCTCTTGACGCTCCCCGAGGCGCTCCCTCAGGGTCTCCAAGTATC
>CAYJTX010000065.1:0-11852 GCA_964372615.1 uncultured Bacteriovoracaceae bacterium
CGTGACGGAAAGGGATCTGGTCTCGTTGATGGAAAGCACCCCCGCCAGGCTCGTCTTGTCGCCCACTTGTCTGACCGCCCTCAGCGAGCCGGTCCCCGATTCTGAGCCGTACGAAATCTGCTCGGCATAGCGTGTGAGAGAGGCGTCGAAGGATGTCGTCAGTCGGAGCTTCGACTTCCTGACCCAGTTCAGGTCGAGGCCTGCGCTTCCCTTATAGCCCCGATCGCGGGCCACGCTCGCCTCGGTGGTCTCGAAGGTCGGGCGTCCAGGGGGGGGGGGAGGCAAGCCGAGCAGGCCGCCCGGCCGCGGTTGCGGGGCCCGGGGCGCCGAACCGAAGATCGAGGTGTACTGGTTCGCTGAGCTGAAGACGTTTCCATCATAAAACACCCCGAGCCCGCCTCGGAGGGAGTAGAAGGGGCCCGCGCGGCCGGCGTCCAGATTCTCGAGCGCCTTGTCGCAGTCGTCCCGGGCCCAGCTGCCTGGCTCCGCCTCTTTGAGGCACAGCTCGTAGGCGGCTCGAGCGCTTGTCTCCTCGCCGAGGCCCTCATGGGCGGTGCCCACCCAATAGTGCACGTCCGCGGCCAGAGGGCCAGTCTTGCGGGTTTCCTCCAGGACCTTCAAGGCCACTCCGTTCTGATTGAGCTCCATGCTGGAGCGGGCGTAGAGGATCCGCGCGTCGATGTTCGTGGGTACCTCGCGAAGGTACTCGAGCAGGGTGGCCTGCGCCTCGGCGTACCGCGCCAGCTTGAATAGGCAGGTGCCGCTCCGAAGCAACGGGAATCGTCGGGCGTTTCCCTTGATGGCGGGGTCCGTGAGTTCGTCGGTGTAGAGCCTCAGGGCGGTTTCCCAGTCGCGGTTCCCGAAAGCCGCGTCGGCCGCGGACTCGGCTGCGAGAGCGAGCGTCGCTGGAAATGTGTACGCGGCGATCGCGGACGCGAGAGCCAGCCATCGGCCCGCCCGGGCGATCCGCTGGCCGCGGTGAATCGCTTGTTCAAAGGTCACTTCACTGTTTCCTTGGTACCAGTTTGCTGCGGAGAGACTCAGGCTGCAACTCTTACAGGCTTGCGGGAATGGCCTGGCGGACCGCCGGGCTCGATGGTCGATCATCCCGTGACCGATCAGAGACCCACCGGTCGCGATCCATATCGCCCGAGCGAACCGGAGGATCCTCATCTTCCCCGGCGTCCTCGAACCCCGCGCCCTGGACCTGCACCAGCGACCCTGCCGGCCAGATCTGGGTCGACAAGGAGGCGCTGGTGAAGAATGTTCTCACGGCCACTCACCTGGACGACCCACGTCGGTAAGGGGGTCGCATCGACACTGGCATTGCCGGGCCCGCGCAAGCCAGCCAGCGATTTTCGGATGAGGTTCCGATCCTCGTGGGGTGAGCTACCAGGGAAGCAACCCGGCGACCGCGCGGTGGACAAGAGCCCCGAGGAAAGAATCGATGACCTTGAAAAGAAAATGGCGAGCATGGCAACGAAGGTCGCTGAGATTGAAAAGCGCCGGGATCAGGTGCCCACGGTGACCTTGGGCCCGATCGTCCGATATACCGACGGCTACGTTCGCCTGATGACCCAGAACGATGCTGTCCAGTGCGCCGGTCGGTGAGCGTGGTAAAAGTTGATTCAGGGATTCGACGATGGGCCCCACTGTAGAACCCAAGCCGGGGGAGCGATCTCTCGGCCCTACTCGACCCCCATAAAGCGAAAGTAGGCGTCCCGCTTCTCTTGGTAGCGCTCGCGCTTCTTGGGCGTGAGCTCCAGCTCAAAAGTCCTTGGGGATTTGAAGGGAGACAAAATCGCTAGGGCTGATCAAGCCCTGCCGGGGAATTGCCGATGTATAACCTGGGAACCTCGGGAGTAGCCGAAAGGAGCGAGCGATGGGGCAAGGCTTTTCAGCTAGGCGCGTGGGCTTGGGGGCCTGCATTCTTCTCGGCGCGGTGGCCGCGACGTCGCCGGCGAGCGGCACCGACAACGCCTGCAGAGAGGATGACAGCGGCCTGAAGAAGGTGGCCGCGGCGCTTGACCAGCTGAAGTGTCCCTTCCAGAAGGGAAAGGCGGCTGGCCAGGCGGCGCCTCCGACGCTCAAGAACTGGGCGCGCGACGCGCCGCAGCTCGTCAAGAAGTATCGCGACGAATGGAACAAGGGATTCGAGAAGAATGCGCAGAAGTACATAACCGAGCTCGAGAACGCCCGACTGAACTATCAGAGCCAGGTCGGGAAGGTCCAAGAGTCGATGGTTTCAATCCTAGACGTCCGAACGCAGTTCTGCAGCGGGGGTGAATTATACAATGATTATTCAAAATTCATGACGAAGGAAATCCTCAACCTAACGGCCCAAAGAAATAAGGCCCTCAAAATCGGCCCGCCCGGGAAAGTCCACTGCGTCGGCGGGGGTGTCGGAGACAAGGATTGCGCCGACGTATTCATTCCTATGGCGAAAGACCTTCCTGAGGCAGATTCGGCGGGGAAGCTGATCGAGATGGCCCGCAGCAAGGTCAAGAGGATGGTCGACCATTGCACGCTGAGCGGTAATCCCAAAAAGGGGGAGAAGGGTAGCGCACTTTTTGAGAAATTCGCCGCCTCGTTCGAAACTGCGCGCAAGGACTTGGCCCCGTTCCGCTCGAAGCTCGATCCGGCCTTCGCCCTGACGGGCAAGAGCATGGAGACGTTGGCGGCGGCCGAGGGCTGCCTTCTCGCCATTGACGAGGTGATTGACGCCAGGGGACTTCTCGATAAGTGCCTGGCCAGCGGCACGGGTGGCCCGTCGCGGACGCCGGCAGCGTCGCGGGCCGATGAGGACCGCTGACCGAGCGGCCGGCGTCCTGCTGGCGGCGACGCTGGCGGTCGCATCCGCCGACGGCCGCGCGGGCGATCCGGGCCGATCGCCCCGGGACGTGATCGCCCAGGCGACGGGGATGCCCCCCGAGATCGTCTATCGCGCCATCGCCCATCGCGATCTGGGCGCGGCCACGAAGCTGGTCAGCTACGCGCAGGGCCGAGGGATGGGACCGCTCGAGGCCAGCTACCAGGCGGAGATGGCCGCGCTCGACGCGCGCTGCCGCCGCACGCCGGGCAGCCGGCGGCACTGCCTCTATCCGAAGCGCGTCCTGAAGCGGGAGCTGGCGGAGCTTCAAGGGCGCTTCGCCCTGCCTCTCACGCCGCAGAATGTCTGGACCAAGCTCGTCGCCGCGACGATCATCTATTACCAGCAGGCGGTCGACGAGGCTCTTCAGCCCGGTTACCGCGCTGCCCTCGGCGCCTGCCGGCCGGGCGTCGACTGTCACGCGTCGCTCTCGGCCTGGGTCGGCGCGGTGGGCGCGGTCTCGCTCCTGGCTCGGCTGGCCGACGCCCGCGATCGCGGGCTTGCCGGGTACTCCGCCCTCGCGCGCGAGGCGGCGGCCGTGTTTCCGGCCCCCAAGAAGCCGACCGCCCAGCCATGATCGCGCTCCTGGGTCTCATCGCAGCGCTCTCGCCCGCGAACGCCTGGGCCGAAGGGGACGGGGGGCATTTCACGTGCTCCCTGTGCGACCGTCCGCCACAGGACGTCGCGGTTCTCGTCGCGGCTGCGGAGCTTCGCGGGCGGCTTCGCGACTACGCGGCCGTGAGAAACTGGTTCGCGCCGCCCCCCGGTCTGCCGACCTTCGAGATCTGGATTCGGAGCGCCGATGAGCTGCCGGCGGCCCTGCTCGAGATGGCGGCGGCGTGTCGGCGCGTGAAGCACCTCGGTGTCTTCCCTCTCGGGAACCTCGGTTACCTCTCGTTCGGGGACGGACGTGGGCTCGCGGCGCCCGACGTCGAGCCTCTGCTGGGGAACGTCGGCTGCGCGCTGGCCCCAGGAGCGCGAGTCGAGCTGGGCGGCTACGGGTTCGCCCGCGGCTGCCGGGGACAGGATCTCATGATGGCGCTCGCTTACCACCTTCTTCCGGAAGGGGGCTCGATTCGGGCCAATACCCATCAAGGCGCGACTCTCTTCTATGGCGCGATCCAGTCGCGGAACATCGATCTGCAGACCAAGACTTTCCACCTGGGCCCGGGTCCGAGCGCGCCGCGCTGGGACGCGCGGTCGCCGCCGTCGACTGCTGCCCGGTGCGCCTCCCGTCTGGAGACCGGTTTTCGGTACCTGGATACGATTCAGGAGCGGCTCAAGAGCTGCGCGATCGCCCGGGAAGAGCGCTTCGACCTGGTTCGGGCCGCTCACCTGCTCAAACGGGCGCAATCCGCGTACGCCCCGGTGCTTCGCGACCGGGCCGGCGTCAGCTCGTCCCACCGTCGGGCCTGGGTCCGGTACTACGAGGCGTGGGACAAGTACTACGCCGTTCGGGACGGGTTCTTATCTCGGAATCCCTGCGGGATCTTCGGCAAGGAGAGCGAGCGGATGCTGGAGCCCGGAGGGCCGGCGCTCCTGCCGCGCTCGGCGCTTTCGCCGGCGCCTGCAAGAGAGGCGCCCCCTGCGTCGCCTGGCTCGCCGTAGCGTCGGGGGCCCTAAACGGCCCGGACGGCCCTCTCGCGCCCGGCCGCCTTCGGGCTCAGGAAGCTCTCTGGCGAGCCCCTCCGCGACGGCCGTTAGCGACTGGGCCCAGAATGAGCGAGGCTGCATTCAACGGCCATCTCGATCCGTCTGAATCATCTCGGCCGTCTTGTTCCGCTCCAGGTAGCGGCAGAGCGTGCGCTTTGCTACGCCCATCCGCTTTGCGATCGTGCTGACCAGGAGGATCAACTCCTGAAAGAGCTGTTCGATCACCTCTCGGGCTAGGGTCCCGAGCTCGTTCACTGCGTCTGCGAGAACTCCGGGGACGCGTTTTCGGCAGAACACTGCGTCCGCCGGTCGAATACTGCCTCGGCACCAGCCCGAGCCACGATGAGAACGCCCTTCCGTTCTTGAACTGACTGGGATTGACGACCGCCGCGTTCTGCTTGGCATCAGCAAACGAGGCGACCGGTATCTCCGAAAGCTGGTCGTGCACGGGGCGCGATCCATGACGGGCGTTAGAGGCAGGAAAACCGAGTGGATGATGGAAGTGGAAAAGAGGCGAGGACGAAATAAAGCTGGCGTCGCTCAGGCGAACAAGAATGCCCGGATTATCTGGGCGGTGATGTCTCGCAAGGAGGCCTACCGCTCGGCGGCGTAAGTCACCGATTGTAGAAGTCAGCTCAAGATGTTCGAGAAGAAGGAGAGCAGAGGACTCACAAGAAGTGCGCAGGATGAAATAGCAAGTTGATGGCGAAAACAGGTCGGACCTGCTTTCTCAAAACCCGGTAGGATGTTCGGCCGTCATAGGCCGCGTTAGAGAAAGCTGCCGCGGATTCCATTACATCGACATGGCGACAGCGCTCGGGGGAGCGATCTACGACATCTTGGCGCGGATCAAGACCGGCAGCAACCGGGTGCCGGAGGCCCCGCATACGCCGCTACTCCTCGCCCACCAGTGCGAGCCGCACGACGCGCGCGCAGAGCTGGTTCGCCACGATGGGCGAAGGGTTGCGCTCGATCTCAACGGAATACGTGACCGACGCGCCTCCACCCGAAGAGTCGAAAACGATCTCGACGACCTGCGCGGTCGCGCTGTCAGAAGTCGTCTGGGCCCTCTTCATCAAGCGAACATCGGCGTTGATGCGATGATGGATCATCTTGGCGGCCCGCTCGGCCTTGAACGCGCAGTCCGGACGGCTCGACTCGTCGGCCTTCGCGGGAAGGGCCGTGAGGGCCGAAAGGAGCAGTAGAGGCGTGAGGGAAAGTTTGTTCATGAACTGGATCCTCCGAATCGGCCTAGGCTATAACGCAATGAGTCTTTTTCGGCAAGTCACGGGCGCAGCAGGCTGATCTCGACCCATCACGGCGTCTTCCCTCGGTACCGCAAGGCTTACCTCGCGGAATTCGCCTACCGATTCAATCGCCGCTACTGGCCCGAGCAAGCCTTCGACCGACTTCTTTACGCGGGCTTACACGCTGGGGCGAAAACACGACCTGAGCTAAAGGCATAATCAGTCGGAACCGACACTCCCCGAATCAGTCGAAGCTGCGATAGAATGCTTAGATGGGGGTCATCGCAGTGATGCGTCATCCCGGGCATGAAGCCGCAGCGGTGGTATGCGCGCTTTTCCCCCTCCTGGCTTCGGCTGACTACTCCGTCGAATGCTCGCGCTGCTCGGGAAGACTGAATCGGTTCTACACGATGAACCATGCCCAGTCCGAGGATCTCAGGCGTACGCTAGGCGAGTACAGCCGGTGCTTCGAGGCTCGCGCCCGGGTGCTGGGATTGTCGCCCACGGACGTGCGCAACGTATTCGAGGTGACGGGGCGGGTGATCTCCCAGGCCGATCTGGACGAGAACGCCGGCAAGCTCGATGCCATGCGGCTCAAGCAGGATACCATCGTTCGAGCCGTCAAGTCGGGAAGGCCCCTTTATCGCTGGCCGGACGGCGCTTCGGACTGCGAAACTCACGCGGACCGCCTCGCGGCGCACCTGAGAGATGCTCTGCGGCCCCAGACGGACTACGTGGTCGAGAAAGTGAATTCCTGGCCCGATATCGATGTCAACGATGTTGCCGTGAATCCCATTCCAATGGCCAACCACTTCGTCGTTCGGGTGATCCACCTGCCCACCGGGCTCTCCTACATCGCCGACGGGTATCTGGGGGTCTCGGTCAAGCGCGAGGCGGACCTTGAGGCGAGGCATGAGCGGGTGATCATGAACGACTACGAGTCCTGTTTCTACTGCGAGGTCGCGTCCGCGCGTCTCTCGGAAACCTTCAACCCGTGCACGTCGTTCCTTGGGCTGCTGCCGGCGGCGACGCCGGGATACCGATCGGTGCTCGCCCAGGACGCGAAGTACGCCGCTCGGCAATGCCTGTCCGGAGACGAGCGCGTCTTGATCCGCTCGATGTTGGATCATTAGCCGGCGTCGTCATCGTCGGCGGCGGCTGCCTGTCCCGACTGTGCGGCCGCTGCCTCCTCGTCCTCGGCGAGCGCGCCCCATATCGGACCGCTCCGCCCGCGACGCTCGGCTGCGCGCTCGTCTTTCGGGTCGACTCCATCCGTTCCCGAGTTGCCGGAGGTCACTGCCGGAAAGTCACATGATGATGACCGGATACCGCCTCAGGTGATTGGCCGAAGCCTCTGTCCCGCAGTACGCGCGCCTCAGGATGAGGTACTCGTGATAGGAGCGCACCGGATCGAGGGGATGACACATGATGCTGGAACCGCAATGCGCCTGCCCCGATACCTCGGAGTACTCGTCGTTGAGGCCCATGACGTGGCCCAGCTCGTGCGCGACGGCGTCCGGGCCCCAGACCGATCCCCACTGGGCGAAGTAAGGGCCGCGCGTAAACCCGTCGATGACGGGGACGTTGACGTCCGCCCTCCTTCCGGGATCCTCGGCGAATTGATAGGTCACGCCGAAGGCGGAATTGCCAGACCACCTCCGCTCCGCCTCGGAAAGAAGCCATTGCGTGTACGAGTTAACCTGCATTTCCAGTGGGTGCATCCTGCACTGGCCGGTCTTCCTGCTCCGGTAGGCGAGCGGATAGGCGTGCGTATCGCAGTAGGCGGAGTTCACGGCGATCGATGGCTGATCCAGGCTCCACTCGGGAAAGCTCAAGCTCACCGAAACCCGGACGGTCAACTTCCCCTCAAAGCAGCCGATCCTGTAGCTGTAGGGCACGTCGAGCACCCCGCCGTATGCCTGATGCGCGCGGATGCTGACCCAGCCTTCCCAGCCGCAGCCGTTCCTGAAACGGGAGGGATCGGGAAAGCTCGTGCAGTATTGCGACATCGAGTCTCGACCGAAGTGCTGATCGAAGCCCCTGCTTTCCTCCAGGGTCAGCCCGAGCCTCCTTTTCAGCTCCTCGTCTGTTGTCAGTTCGGCCGGCCGGCTCGAGTCGCACGCTCGCACTGACGGGTCGAGCGCCTCCAGGGCCATGGCGGTCAGCCTCCCCGCCGTTCGAGCGGCGAAAACCCCATCGCTATCGAAGTCAGCGCGCGCGCTCGCGCCAAAGGCGAGAGCCGCGAGTGAGATCAGGAAGCTGAGCATGAGCGGGATCTCGCAAGGCACATGCCACTCCCTATGGCGTCCTTTCCGCTGCTTGCGGGAAGAGAGAGCGCCTAGAAGCTGGTCAGTCGGCGTGACCGTGTACGGGGATCGCCTCGACGGACCTTCGCAGAGTACCTCCACTGTGTCTGAACGGACAGGGCCGGGGCCGCATCTTGGCTTCGCCGATGGCTCCTTCGCTCGGCCAGACCCTTCCCCGGCGACCGCGAGGGCCAGACGAAAACGCTTACCCGCCATCGGTGGCGTCGTCGAACCCGTCCACGAGAGCGGCGGCGCCTCGGTTGTGGCTGATTTCCAGCCCGATCGAAGCGGTCCAACGTGTGGACGATTCGGAGGAGAATGCGGCCGAATCGGGAGAGGGAAGGGCGTGACGACCGACGGTGCGACCTGCGCCTCGAAATTTGGTAAACTCAGGGAGTGTGGGGTCTGCTCTTCCTCTACTTCTACTTCGGAATTGTCGCGCTCGGAGCCACCGTCGCGAGGGCTGAGTCCGCGTGGATCCAGGCGGTCGGGATCGACCCGGACAACCCGTCGAGCAACTACCGGAGCTTCTACAGCGACGGATCCAGCTTTCTGTCGGCCTGCAAGAAGAGCGGGCTCGCGGTCGGCTCGGGTTGCCGCCTCTTCATGGACACCCGCCCCGGCCACGCCTCAGAGCCGACGCGATCGCGCATCCCGTCCTCTTCCCAGACCGCCGGGGTCCCCACCGCGGCAAGCGTGCTGCGCGCGTTCGAGGAGGCGCTTGACCGGGCGCAGCCGGGCGATCAGGTCGTCTTCGCGCTGAGTAATCACGGGTCTCCCGGAACGCTCGACCCCTCCTGTGTCCACCTTGGCGGCGGCGAGAAGATCTGCTCCGGGGATGTCGCGGCCGTGCTGGAACGCAGGAAGTCCGGAGTCAAGGTCTTCCTGGCCGTGCAGGCCTGCTTCTCAGGGGCGTTCGCCGGGCTTCAGAACAACGAGGTCTGCACGTACACGGAAGCTGACCGCTGGCGCACGGGCACGACTCCGCTCGGAAGCCGCCTCTGGGACCGGATCGACGAGCTGAAGCAGCCCGGGCGCAGGCTGACGCTCGAGCAGGTCAGGAGGGGAGCCAGCTGGCGCACGGCGCGAGTGAAGGGAGGGGGATTCGGCAGCCAGGTGATCCGGGACCGTGTTTGCAGGGGGCGGGCGGCCGATACCTCGAGCACCGGCCAGACGTGGGCCGGTCTGCGCGAGCACTTCGATGACTTTCGAAGTCGGGCAGTCGGCGGCGTGCTGAACCTCCAGACGTACTTTCCCGCCTGCGATCGCTACTACAACGCCACGACCGGCGCGTTCGTGGGCCTGAAGAGCCTTCTCGACGTCCTCGATCGCTTTCCTCCCGAGGTCCTGACCCTTTCCGACACCCAGCGGGCCTACTGCGCCACGCGTTCCGAGGTGAACAGAAGGCTCTGCCGCGCGCTCGACGACTACCTCGCACAGCTGCCGGCCATCGAGGCGACGAAGGCGCGCGCGCGCGCGGCTCTTTCACGGTACGACGCCAGAAAGCGCGAGCTGGTCGCAGCCGACAAGCGTCTCGCGGCGGCCTCGGGCAGCGCCCGGGCGGCGATCGAGGCCGAGCGCGGGTCCCTGCTGGAGAGCCTCACCGCCGCGACCAGCGAGGCGCTCGCCGGGATCGAAACCCTGCGCCGGAGCCCGGCCATGCGGGAAGTCGAGCGCGTTTACGACGTGATCTCCGAGGAGATGTGTCTCGACCCCGTCGATTTCAATCGCGAGAGGCTCGCGAGCGAGAGGGCGTGGACGGAAAACTCCCTCAGCGCGCTTCGCTCGGACGGGGTTCCACTCACCGCGCGTGCCGCGCGAGAAGCCAGCGAATGCGAGCAGCACTTCTCATTGCCCTGATCGCGGTCATGGCAGGAGGCGCGGAGAAGGGCGTCGAGCGATCGGGCTCGCGCGCGGTGGAGGACCTCTTCGCCTCGCGGGGTTTCAAGGCCGGAAGCTGCTACCGCCACCCGGCCGTGCGCCGCTGCGCGCCCCGCGGGCGCGGCCTTCGCTGCGATCTCGAGGTGTTTCCCTACTCCCTTGGCGCGATTCACCTGCCCCTGGACCCTGCCACGCAGGCGCTCATTCCCGGCAAACCCACGACCGATTACGGGATCTTCGTCTGGCAGATGCGCGGGCCAGAACGAAAGGCCCCGCCGCGCCTCGAGATCCGGTCCATTGAGCGCGTACCCCTCGAGCGCTGGGACGGCATCCAGGACCCCACGCCGCTCGCGAGATCCGTCCCTTGCGGCGCAAAAGCCGAGCGCTAGTGTACTGGGTCAGTGAAAACTTGAAGAATCATTACCCATGCAGGCGAAGAGTGTCGCTCGCGTAACGCGCCACCTTTTCCAGGATGACGTCAGAGGATGGCGATCTGTTGCCTCGGATCGCCCGGCGGGTGGAGCCTCCGCTCGGAGGTCAGGCGCCTGGTCGCCCTAATCACGGTCTTCGGCGCTGGCGCCGTGAATCAGGCGACCTCCGAGCTTCTGTTTCGCGGCGTCGTCGGCGCCGAGAATCTAGAGATGCTCCTGAAAGCCCAAGGGGCCGCAGCCACCCAGCCCGAGCCCCTGAGGTTCTCGGCCTCTACGACAGCATCGACGCCGACGAACTCCCGTCGGCCGTCTTCAGCGGCCTCTCCGGACTTGGCAAGACCCACCTCGCGCGGGCCATCGGGTATCGCGCCTGCCAGCTCAACCTGTCCGTTGCCTTCACGACGGCAGCCGAGAGGGTTAACCGGCTCGAACAGGCGAAGAAGACCGCTTACCTCGACTCAGAACTCAGAAAATTCCGTAGACCTTACGTGATCGTCATCGACGAGCTGGGATACGTGACGATGGAGGCTCAGGCGAGCAACCTGTTTTTCCAGGTAATTTTCGCAAGACACGACCAGGGGCTCGGCACAATTGCCACGACCAACCTGGCCTTCGGAAAATGGAATCAGATCTTCGCCAACGACGCCATCGCCCACGTCATCGTCGACCGGCTTGGCTGTGGCCATGCGATTTCCCCTCGAGTGGTCTTTACAGCAGAGGGGTCCATTCACCTGAGAGAGAAACCTTGTCAACTCAACGAAAAATCAATGACCCCCGGCCGCAAGCGCCTGCTCCAATGTTCGGCTTAAGACATACGACACATCTCTCAAGGGTGCGCCGGGGCCGCCCCTAACAATTTTGTCAAGCAGGGTCCCCTCGTCGGTGGCAAGAGGCCCGGTGCCCTCAGTCTCTCCGATCTCGCTCCCAAGCCCGCCTAAGTAGCTGCGGGAGAAAGCACGAAAGTCAAAACCGTCCCATGGGCATGTCACGCCACCGCCCCCGGCCCTGATGCCAAGACTTCCAGACGTCCTCTGCGTTGAGGCGTTGGCAAAAACTGCAAGACACCGACTCACGTCCTGACGCACAGTGGTTCCACTTCCTCTCGCTGGCCAATGGGAACCCAAGGTTGCTGGTCCAACCAGCTCGTAGAGCTGTTCAAGATGCCTTGGCCCATTGCACTCGGCCGCCATCCTTAAATTTGAGTTTGCAGCATCTCTGTTGCAGTTACTGGCCAATAAAACACCACTCTGTCTTTGGGTGGGTACTGCACTAAAGGCCTGCTCACAGTCTGGATGCGTGGCACGAGGTTCACAAAAGACTTCAACCGTCGCGCGAAGGGCATTCATGAAGTACCTCTTGCCTCGATCTCGGACGTGCGCACCGACCAACCTCGAGCCCTCTCGCCCAGAATCATCAAGTAAACAGCGGCCGTTGTCGGCCGAAGCTCCTTACAGAACCGTACGTG
>CAYJTX010000066.1:0-11841 GCA_964372615.1 uncultured Bacteriovoracaceae bacterium
GGGCAGGGTCGCCCTTTCCTGCATGCTTCTATGGCTCGGTTAGCTAAAAACACACCCTAGGGCCCTACGCCGCTAGGCTTTTTTTTTCCCGACCCCTCCACTCCAGGGGCACATAATCGCGCTGGGTCTCGCCCGTGTACACCTGGCGGGGCCGGCCGATCCGGCCCCCGGCGGCCTCGTTCATCTCTTTCCAGTGAGCGATCCAGCCCGGCAGGCGCCCGAGGGCGAACATGACGGTGAACATCTCGGTCGGGATCGAGAGCGCGGCGTAGATGATCCCGCTGTAGAAGTCCACGTTCGGGTAGAGCTTGCGCTCCTTGAAGTACGGATCCTCAAGCGCGGCGCGCTCCAGGCGCTTGGCGATCTCGAGCAGCGGGCTCTTGCGCCCGAGCTTGGCGAGCACGCGGTCGCAGACCTTCTTGATGATCGACGCCCGGGGATCGAAGTTCTTGTAGACCCGGTGCCCGAAGCCCATGAGGCGAAAGGTCGAGTTCTTGTCCTTGGCGAGGCGGACGTACTTTTCGACGTCCCCCCCGTCGCGATGAATCTCGGCGAGCATCTCCATGACGGCCTGGTTCGCGCCCCCGTGCAGCGGGCCCCAGAGCGCGCAGATCCCGGCGGTGATCGACGCGTAGAGATTGGCGCCGCTCGAGCCCACGAGGCGCACGGTCGAGGTCGAGCAGTTCTGCTCGTGGTCGGCGTGCAGGATCAGCAGGAGGTTGAGCGCCTGCGAGATCTCGGCCGGCACCGGATAGGGCTCGGAAGGCACGGCGAACATCATGTGGAGGAAGTTGGCGGAGTACTCGAGATCGTTTCGCGGATAGATGCGCGGCTGGCTGATGGAGGTCTTGTACGCGAAGGCCGCGGCCGTCGGCATCTGGCCCAGGAGCCGGCAGATCGAGAGGTCCACCTGCGCGCGATCGGTCGTGCTGAGCGAATCCTGGTAAAAGGTCGACATCGCCGTGGTCACCGACGCGAGCACGGCCATCGGATGCGCGTTGCGGGGGAATCCGTCGTAGAGCCGCACGAGATCCTCCCGCAGAAGGGTATGCATTAGCACGTTCGTGGTGAACTGCTCCAGCTCCTCGCGGGTGGGCAGGTCGCCGTTGATCAGGAGGTAGGCGACCTCGAGAAAGGACGCTTTCTCGGCCAGCTGTTCGATCGGGTATCCTCGGTAGCGGAGGATGCCCTTTTCGCCATCGAGGAACGTGATGGCGCTCGTGCAGCTCGAGGTGTTGCCGTAGCCGTTGTCGTAGGTGACATAACCCGTCTGGTCCCGGAGCTTCCCGATGTCGAAGGCGCGCTCGCCCTCCGAGCCGACCGTCACGGGAAAGTCGTAAGTCTTCCCGTCTGCCGAGACCTGAACCTTCTTGCCGTTGGTGTCGCCCATGGTTGTCCCCCGCCTGCTTGTCGGCACGCAGGTCTCGGGGGCTTAGGGTAGGCCGTACCTTTTGGTAGCGCGCGCGCGTCAATTCTTACGCCGGTGATGGGTAAGTGAAATTGACGCGCGTGCGCTACCAAAAGGTACGGCCTACTCTGAAACCCGCCTTTACTTCAGCTGCGAGTACACGATGTGCCCGAGCCCGCGGTTCTTCTTGCCGTCGTCGTCGGTATCCATAAGACGAGTGCCGGCGCTGGAAGTCCACTGAGGGGCTTGCAGGCCGTCCCGGTGGCCGAGAAACTGCCTGCCGAATCCGTCAGTAGCCTCGTACTTCGACAGTGAGTCACGTCCGACACGCTCCGCTTTGACACTATTCTGACGGCGAACCGCCTGACTCGAGAAGTAACCCTAAGATTCCGACACGATGACGAGATGTCCTGTGTACCGCTCCTGAAATGCGGCGCGAAATCGCGCCGCAACGTGATCTCGCGTGCGCGCATGTCCACGCTCGCGCTGCTGATCGCGCTCGCCTGGACGGTCTTCGCCGGAGGCGGAACCGTGCACGCTGCTCCGCCCGGCGCCAAGAAGGTCGTCAAAGTCTTCAAATGGAAGTCCTGGCAGGAAGGCTTCCACTTCGGCCCGCGCGCGCTCGGCCAATTCGGGTTCTCGTCTTCCCTCACTGCGCCCCCGGGCGGCCTCTCTGTCGAGGCGGCGTACCACTTCTGGTTGGACCACCTCGTCTCGTTCGAGGGTGCCCTCGGACTCGGGCTCACCGAAAAACTGCTCTCCTACGGACTCGGCATGAAAGTGAATCTGCTCGAGATGCTAGGCGACTCGAGCGACGAACTGATCGAGAAGGGCCTCCAGCGCGGCATTCTCTCGCGCGTCCTCCAGAATCAGATGCTCTTCGCGAGCCTCAACCTAACCCACCTCACCTTCGCGGACCCGGCGCCCGGCCAGGAGCTCAATTACGACACGAGCCAGTGGCTCTGGGCGCCGGGAATCGGGGTCCAGTGGTACATCGACGCGCAATCGGAGTGGTACCGGCGCCTCTACATCGAAACCTCGGTGCAGTACTACCGGGTCGACGGCAATCACTTCTTTGGGCCAGCCCTGCTCTTCGGATTCGAGCTGAAGTAGAGCTGCCGATCTCTTCGACACCCGTCACGGCGGCGACAGGCCTCGCAGGTTACTGAAGTCAGAGCGGAGAGCTCGCTTGGCTTCCCGTCGCACACTCTCCGGGATCCTTGGAGTCGAGTGCGCCGAGCGGCCGCCCAGCCGCGCCTCAGGTAGAGACGACTTCCTGAACTTCCGGAATCGCCTCGCGCAGCCGGTTCTCTATGCCCATCTTGAGCGTCATCGTCGAGCTGGGGCAGCCCGAGCAGGAGCCCTGCAGGTGCAGGTAGACGACTCCGGCTTCGAACCGGTCGAAGGTGATGTCGCCCCCGTCCATCGCCACCGCGGGGCGGATCTCCTGGTCGAGGATGTCGCGGATCTTCTTCTCCACCTCGGTATCGCCACCCTTGTGCGCGCGGTAAGCGTCCATCGCCGCTTCGTCGACCACCGGGAGGTTCGCGACGAGGTGCTTTTCAATCGCCTGAGAGCTGCCCTTGTGGACGACGTCCCAGTCGCCCTCCTCGGTCTTCGTGACGGTCACGAAGTCGCGGCCGATCATCACGCCCGAGATGCCCGGGATATCGAAGAGCTTCCCGGCGAGTGGGGATCGCTTCGCGGCGTCTTCCTTCAGGGTGAAGTTCAGCGCTCCTTGCTTTCCGAGGAGCTCCCGATTCACCGAGTACTTCAGGGTATTCGGATTGGGGGTGAACTCGAGGGATACGTAAACGTCGTTTTTCTGCGTCATAATATACGATTCCTACAGTCCATTTTCCCCCCCTTCAATCCTTTCTTCCAGGCCCCCCCTATCCACTGCCCGGGCTGGGGGGTAGACTACCGGCGAGTGCAGAAACCCGTATTAATTGTCGCGATATCATTGGGTTGGATATCTTCCGCGGTGGCGCTCAACGCGCCCGAGGTCGACCACGTCGATGGAGGCACCGTGCACCTCAAGGGGGCCACCCCCCTCAAGACCCGCCTGACCGACCTCTCCGTCCTCGGCTGGCTCGAGTCGGATGTCGCGGTACCGTACCTGATCCTGACCGCCCGTGAATGCGAGACCTGCACGCAGGAGCGGCACGTCTACCTGATTCGCGTGGACGGAAAGCAGAGCACCCACTTCGTTCACCCCGGGCGCGTGGTCGACCCCAAGACGGGCGTCACCCTCATCGAGAGCCGCACTTTCTTCGGTCGCTGCCTCACCGGCTACGGCGAGGTGCTCGTCACCTTCCAGAAGGAGCGGGTGGATCGCCGCCGGTCTCTCCAGCAGAGCGTTCACCTGGCGTGGCCGGGCAAGGACTATCTCCAGGAAAAGCTCTTGGAGCGAAAGCTCCCCGGGGTCCACCAGGCGCTGCACTTCGTGCGTAACAAGCAGTGCAGGGAGATCTCGGGGCGGAACCGCCTCATGCTGAGCAAGCCGCTCGACCTCACTCCGCGCGAGGTGATCGACGACGAGTCGGACGACTCCCCGGACGAGGAAGCCACCCCTCCCGACGCAACTAATTTGAAGACCGTCACTCAAGAAGAGCAGTGACCGGCCAGAGATCCCTAGGTCAGCAGCCCAACGCCTTGCAGAGCGCCGGAATGTCCTTGTCGTCAGCGAAAAGCACCGACACGAACTTCCCGCCGATCCCGAACGCGTCGCACGCGTGGAGGTTGACGCCGGCCTTGGAGACTCGGTCGAGCACCTCTGAGTAAGCGCCGACCCGGTCGTCGCCTTCGACGTAGCAGGCCCCAAGCACCGCGGGCGCCAGGCCCATCTTCGTCAGAACGCCCTTCGCGGCGTCGATGTCCTGCGGGTAGAAGATGCCCTGCGCCTTTCCAGGCTCCATCTCGAAGGACCACTGAGCCAGGATATTGACGCCCGACTCGCGGAACGCGCCGAAGACCTTCGCGAGCCCCCCGGGCTTGGCCTCGAGCGCGACCGTCACGGTTTCGATTCTTCTGCTGGAATAGGCCATCGGATCCTCCTTGAAGCTCCCGGAAGCGAGAGCGTTCCCAATTGTATCGGGCTCGTGCCCCGGCGCAAGAACTTCCCGTGCAGGTTGACGGAAGTCTACTCCGGTCGTACGAGACCGGGATGCCCCGCCCGACCGCACTTCAGACCCGCCGCGCCGACGGCAGCCGGCTGCTTCGCGGCGCGAAGCTCGTCCGCTTCCGCAACCGCACCCGGGTTCGGCGCTACGACATCGAGTTCTCCTGCCCGGAGTTCACCTGCCTCTGCCCCATGTCGGGCTTCCCTGACTTCGCCACGATCCGGATCCGCTACCAGCCTCGCGAGTGGTGCGTCGAGCTCAAGAGCCTGAAGCTCTACCTCAACTCGTTTCGCGCCCGGGGGATCTTTCACGAGGACGTCGTCAACGTGATCCTCGACGAGCTCACGCGGCGGCTCGACCCCTGGGAGGCGGATGTCGTCGGCGACTTCAACGTCCGGGGCAATATCAAGACCGTCGTGACCGCGCGTCACTCACGCGACTCATGAAAACTTTGCGGATCGAGAAGCGCCCCGACGGCGTCGCGATCATCACGTTGGACACGCCCGGGAGCCCGGTCAACGTCCTCACGCGAGAATCCCTGTCTGACCTCGAGCACGCCCTGGAAGTCATCGCGGAAGACTCCGGCGTGCGCGCCTGCGTCCTGGCGAGCGGCAAGACCGGAAACTTCCTCGCCGGCGCCGATCTCGACGCCCTCTCGAAGACCACGGCCTCCGCGGCGCGCGAGCTGTCCCGACATGGCCAGGCCTCGCTCGATCGCGTCGAGCGAAGCCCAAAGCCGTTCGTGGCCGCCGTGGCTGGGGCGGCCCTGGGCGGAGGCCTCGAGGTGATCCTCGTCTGCCGCGCGCGCGTGGCGATGGAGGGCCCGAAGACCGTGTTCGCGCTGCCGGAGGTCCAGCTCGGACTGCTTCCGGGAGCGGGCAGAACCCAGCGTCTGGCCCGGCTGATCGGACTTCGCGAGAGTCTCGGCCACATTCTGACGGGCCACCGGGTTCGGCCATCCAAGGCCCTTGCCCTGGGACGGGTCGACGCGGTCGTTGAAGCGAAGGACCTGCTCGAGGCCGCGGCGCGGGAAGCCCTTCGGCTCGCCGCAAGCGGCGTCGCCCCACGGTCGCGCATCCGCATCCTGGATCGCGCGCTGGGACGCTGGCCGCTCCGCCCGCTGCTCCTGCGACAGGCCCGCAGGAGCGTTCGCAAAAGGACCCGCGGCCACTACCCCGTGCCGCTCGCGATCCTGGATGCCGTGGGAGTCGGGCTGGCCCAAGGCAGGGCGAGGGGCCTCGAGCGCGAATCCGAGCACTTCGGCTCGCTCGTCGCGAGCCCCGAGGCCCGGAGCCTCGTCTGGCTCTTTTACGCGGGCCAGGAGCTGAAGAAGGCGGAGCGCCGCGCGGTCGGAAAGGTCGCCGTCCTGGGCGCGGGCCTGATGAGAGAGGGCATCGCGTCCGTCTCGCTGCCGCTCAGCGAGGCCGGTCTTCGCGACATTCCTCGCGAGACGCTCGAACGCGCCCGAGCGCGGATCGAAGGTCAGCTCGAAAGACGGACGCGCTCGGGCTCGCTCGCGGCAGCGGACCGGGAGCTGCAGCGAGGGCGCCTTCGCTGCGTGACGGACTCCGCCGCGATCGGCGGAGCGGACCTCGTGATCGAGGCGGTCCTCGAGAATCTCGAGCTCAAGCGAGAGGTCCTGCGCGAGGTCGAGGAGGTCGTCTCGCCCTCGTCCGTCTTCGCCATGAACACCTCCGCGCTGCCGATCGCGGCGATCGCCTGACCTTCGTGATGATCAACGAGGCCGCCCGGTGCCTGGAAGAGAGCGCCATCGCCTGCCCGCGCGACGGCGATGTCGGCGCGATCCTGGGCGTGGGCTTCCCGCCCTTCCGCGGCGGCCCGTTCCACCACCTCGACCGCGTCGGCCTCTCGGCGGCAGTGCGGAGGCTCGAGCAGCTCGCCGCCGCGCACGGATCCCGGTTCGCGCCAGCGCCGCTGCTGCGGGCAAGCCGCGAGCCCTTCTATTGAATTCACTGGAGGCCACAAAACGTGCACTTGGGGCTCGACCAGGGGCCTGGTCAGGGGCGAGGTGCACGCATTGTGGACTTCAGCCATGAGCACGCGCTCGGGGAGCGCGCACCCGGCACCGGCGCCCGACGGTGATCCGGTGCACCCTGCGAGCGTACGCAGGCCGGAGGCACTCGCGAAGAGCGCCGTGCGAACGGCCGGACCCGGATGCGAGTCGGCCGGATGCGCGTCGATCTCGCAAAAGGGCGCGACCGAGGTCATCACTTCCGCCGCGCGCTCGCTCCCGCCCAGCTCCGCGAGCGCCGGGCGCGGGGAGCGATACTCCGGATCGGCCATCGCGAGCGCCAGGCTCGAGCCGGCCAGGTGGTCGGCCGCCGCCTCCTCCGCCTTTCCGAACCCCGCTGCGTTGATGGAGTTGATATCCCGGGTCAGGGCCTCGCCCGCCGGGCTGCCCCAGTCGAACGAGGGAGTGCTTTCAGCCTCGTCCTCGAAGCTCGCGCGGGAGAGCCGGCTCAGCCGCTCGCTCGAGCGGCGGGTGAAGTCGCCGAAGTGGTAGTTGCAGCTCGCGAGCAGCGCCGGGCGGCCGCCCGAGGGGCGCATCTGCTCCACCTGGCATCTCCAGTCGCCCATCCACTCTTCACGTCCGGCGGTACCCGGGGGCACGAGGCCCCGGATCCGCTCGGCGACGCTCGCCACCGTGGCGTGCGGCCCCGGGCCGATCGCCGAACCGCCCGCGCTCGTCGAGAGACAGCCCGTCAGGCCGTCGAGCCTGCGCAGGTAGCCCATCTCGGGCGAAGCCTCCTCGGCCGCGGGGAGCGCGCAGGTCGTCGGGTCCGCCTTCCGCGAGAGCCCGAGCCCGGTCTCGCAGGGACCGGCGAAGTGGCTCATCTCATGAAGAAGCGTGGGAAGGATCGCCGCGGGTCCCGACGTCTCGGCCGCCAGCAGGAGCGCCGGGCACACGACCACCTCGCCCGTCTCCTTGAGGGCGCTCGCGTTCGTGTCGCCGACGGGCCCCGCCCCGCAGCTGTTCATGAACCGGGTGAGCAGGGCCGGGTCGGCCGGCCGCTCGTTGAGCTTTCCGAGCGGAAAGACCTTGAGCGCCTGGATGCGCGCGACCGTCGATGCCGGCGCCCCCGAGGTCTCCAGTGTGCGGATCATCGCCCGGCGGGCCACCTCAAACTGCCGCGAGAGATCCGCGAGCCGATCGGGCGCGGCGAGCGCCGCGACGCTCTGGAGCGCGTCCGCCCGCTGGTCTCCGGCCGAGGCACCGGCGTAGAACGACCGGCTCGAGCGGAGCAGTAGCTCCTCCCGGATCGCCGCGCGTCCGCCCGGGTCGCCCTCGGCCGAGACGCGGATCACGCACTCCCCCGCGCCGCCCGGCGCGACATCCGTGCCGAGCGCGGTCATCTCCGACGACCCGCTCGCGCAGGCGAACGGCATCCGCGCCGAGTCGCAGGTCCACGACTGCCGGAGCCTCAGGCGGCTTCCCGGCGTCGACTCCTCCACCGCTCCACCCCGGCAGCCCCAGGAGGCGCGCACCTCAGCGGCGAAGCGCGAGTCGGGCGAGATCGTGGCCGCGCCGGTCAGGGAGCCCTCCTGGGCCGCCGGCTGGCAGTCGGCGTTGACGAACGTCGAGAGTCTCTGGTCGGCGGGCATCTCGCGGTACCTCGTGCAGAACTGCGCGGGGTCCGAGCAGAACGAGGCCTGAAGTTCGGTGACGGCCCCCGACTGCTCCGACGTGAGCACGAAGCACGCCGTCGGCCCGGAGAGCCCGCGAGCCGCGGCGCTCGCCGCGCGGCCCTGGAGACAGACGACCCGCGCCGCGTCCATCCGCTCGAGAGGGCGCTCGATGCGAACCGGATCGGCGAGGGCCCAACCAGCCGCCCCTCCCACCAGCGCGATCATGGCGGCGACCCGCCTCATCGACAGATCCTCCCGACCGTTCGCCATGCCCGCCCCAGCACCTCGGCACGCCGGTCCGTGTCGCCCAGACACACGTGCGCGACACGCTCGCCCACCTGCAGCGTGTAGCCTCCCGGGCAGTCCCTCGGCGGGCCTTCCGCCTCGCCCGCCGCCTTACGAAGCACGGCGAGTGTCGCTTCGCACGCCTTGGGCTCCTGCGCGAGAGGGTGACAGGCCGCGGCCGGAATGGACCTCTCGAGGCATCCTTTCGCGTCAAAGCGCAGGCAGATCCCCTCGCGGCAGAGCTCGGTCGCCCGCCCGGGCTCCTGCGTCGCCCCGGCCCACGCCGCCGCGGCGGCACTCAGAAACAGCAGTCCTGCTCCGATCCCTGGCCTCATGGCGCTCTCCTCCCGCAGGTCAAGGCGGCGATGCGCGCCCTCGAAACGTGGCTCAACCTCAAGATCCCCCCGAGTGCCTCATTAGAGGCCTCCAAAATTCCTCCCTCCAGACGTGTCGCCCGCGACCCACCTTTTGGCTGCCTTGATCACGCCTGAGCGGTTAAAGCCCGATTATTCAATTAAGATCCGTTCGCGAGGCGGATTCGAACATGGCCAACGCCGCAAAGCCCGAGAGCCGCTACACCAACGACGACCTGGCGGCCGTCGCGCCGGGCGCGCGCACCTGGGGCACCTGGAACTTCGCCACTCTCGCGAGACGCTCGAACACGCCTTTCTACCAGTCGTAACTCTGCCCGCCGCAGCGGAACGGCGGCAGCGACTGCCGGGTCAGGGCCCGGATCCGCTCCGACGAGTCCCTCGAAAGCCGCTCGGCGGTCTCCCGGCAGCGCGGCCCATCGGGAAGGTAGTTTAAGTACCGGGCGATCGCGTGGCGAACCGGCTCCGAATCCTCGAGCGCCCGGGCCACGAAGGGCCAGGGGTCCCCTTCCGGCGGACGCTCGCGGCGCGCGGCCCACGAGGCCGCGTCGGCGCGCATCTCCTCATCACCCACCGCGAACACACGCTCCAGGACCCCGGCGGCCTGACCGGGCGGCAGCCCGCCCCTCCCCCAGTCCCGGTACCAGGCCCTGCGTACATCCCGGTTCGGGGACGTCAGGAACCGGTCGAGCGCCGGCCCGATCGCCCCCCCATGGACCCGGAAGAGGTACCTGGCGGCCTCATACTGGGGCTCCTCGCCCGCGATCGCCTCGAAGGCCCGCACGCTCCACTCGACGGGCCGCCCGTTTCTGGTCCCAGCCAGGAACCGCTCGAGCGGGTCGGCGATCCCGTCGACAGTGTCGCTCACGCTCCGGGCTTCGACGAACTGCGCCTGCGTGACGAGGCCGTACTCGCGGTAGAGCCTGCCGAGGTAGGCGCGGATCTCTACGTTTTCCGGGTCGAGGAAGTAGGCCTCGCGAAGCAGCCTCAGCCCCTCTCGCTCCGCCTCGCAGCCGACCTGCTCGAGCCCTTCCCGGGCCTGACGAAACTTCGTCGCGGCCATGGCCGAGAAGTCCGTAAGCGAAGGATCGGCCAGGAGCGCGGCGTGGTCCGAGCCCGGCTCGTTCCACCCCCGCTCCGCGAGCCGCATCACGACTCGCGTGAGCTTGTAGGAGTTGAGGGAGCCCGCCCCGCCGCCTCCCGAGCCCGCGCGGTAGGCCGAGGTCCGGATGGCCGTGCCGCGGAGAAGCGTCTTGAGCTCCTCGGTCGTCGTCGAGCGCAGCAGGCTCTGAGCATTGCTGACCGCCGCCGTAACGAGCGGCGCGGCCCCGCTCGTGTACCCAAAGCGCTGGAAGGCGCGAGCGCGGGGTCCGGCCCCTTCGTCGCGCCCGAAGGTGGTCAGCGCTTCGCCCGAGGGCGCCCCGATCACCACCTCGGGTCCCGCCTGCGACGTGTCGTTCGCGAGACCGTTCGGGCTCAGGTCAGCCACGACGATGCCATTCGTCTGGGTCTTGAACAGTTCCAGCGGGGCCGGGTACCTGTTTCCAGCCGACTGCACCAGCGTGGTCCTTGCGGCCAGTTGATAAACAGCCTCCCGCGCGGTTGCGTCGTAGGCCGCGCCGACCATGCCCATCGAGATGTTCACGACTCTCGGCGGCTCCGCGTCCGCGAGCAGCTCGTCCCGGGCCCGGATGAGCGACCCTTGGCTCTCCGCCACGACGACCCACGAGAGTCGCGCCCGGGCGCCGGTCCCCACGGGCGGGCGGCCGACCACCTCGGCCGCGACCTGGGTGCCGTGCCAGGGGCTGCTCCCCAGCGGGCAGTCGATCCGGGTCGGTGGGCTCTGCGCGCAGTCCCGCAGGGGCGGCGCGAGGTTGGCGACCGGAAGGGAACGCACGTCGACTCCGGAGTCCACGGCGGCGACGTTCACCGTCCTCGATCGTCGCGCGGGCGGCGCGCCCGAGTCCCAGTCATCGAGAGCCTTCCGCGCGAGGTCCGCGCCCACGAGGTCCTGCGCGTGAAATCGGGTGACCCGACCGATGCCCGGAGCTTCCACGGGCGGCTGTCGCACGGCGAGGTACTCCGAGTCGAAGAGCTTGCAGTCCAAAGTGTTCTGAAGCCGCTCCACGACCGCCGTATCCAGCGCGGGAAGCGGCAGATCCGGGCACGGATCCGCATTTTCCACGAGCGCGTAGTCGACCCCGCACCGCTGCACGTTTCGGTCCTTGAGGTAACGGGTGCAAAGGGTCTTGAGCCAGCCCGAGTCCAAGCCATCGCCGCCCCAGCGATCGCCGGGAGCGATCTTCGGATCGAACCGGAGCACGTCGACCTTCTGCGCCTTGGAGCGGTACTTCAGCTTCGCCTGGTAGCGGTGGTGCAGGTCATCCTGATCGATGACGTCCAGGCTTCGGAACTTCAGAATCAACCCCACTGCCTTCGGTCGGGAAGGCTCGCCCAGCGGGGTACGGCCGTCGCCCCCCCAGGGTCCGGCGACCGAATTCCTTGCTGGAGCCGGAACTGCCGGCGCCTTGGCCGGGCTGGACGCGGAAGCCTGCTGCGGGGGGCGCTCGCCGGGCGGCCGATCCCCCCGAGGTGGGCGGCCTTCTCGCAATGTGAGGGCGAAGGCAGGACCCAGGGTCCAGGCCCCCGCAAAAGCGACTAGGCACGCCCGAGAAACGCGGCTCAGCTTCAAGTTCCCCCCGAACCCATCATTATAGGCCTGTGAATGCTCGCCCTCCAGACGTGTCGCCTGTGACCCACCTTTTGGCTTCCTGGATCACGCCTGAGCGGCTAAAGCCTGATTATTCAATTAAGATCCGTTCGCGAGGGGGAATCGACCATGGCCAAAGCCGCTCAGCCCGAGAACCGCTACACCAACGACGATCTGGCGGCCGTCGCGCCAGGCGCACGAACCTGGGGCACGTGGAACTTCGCCGCGCTCTGGATCAGCATGTGCCTCTGCATTCCCACCTACATGCTCGCGAGCTCGCTCATCGAGGGCGGGATG
>CAYJTX010000067.1:0-11827 GCA_964372615.1 uncultured Bacteriovoracaceae bacterium
GATGTCGGTTCGGCAGCTGCGCCATGACGAGGTATCGCGCGTGGGAGCGAACTTCGGCCGGATGTTCCGCGACGCCGGCCTTTCCTGCGACCCCGGCCGCTTCAACCTCGGCCCGGGCTGCAATCGGAGGGGTTTCTGCGAGGCCGGATGCCGCTCTCCGGTCGGCAAGATCACGCTCGGATTGAGAGTCTACGCAGAAGCCCTGGCCACCGGCAACCTGACCGTCGAAGCAGACCTGACCGCGCGAGCCGTCGCACCGGACGGAAGCGGCTATCGGGTTGACTGCGTCCCTACGGTCGCGCCGGGCTCCCCCCCGGCGGGCGCGCCGCGCTCGTTCGATGCGCCCCGCGTGTTCCTCGCGGCTGGTCCGCTCGGCACCGTTCCGCTGCTCCTGCGCTCGCGGCGCGCGCTTCGGCGCCTCTCGCCGGCGCTGGGCCGCTGGGTGAACAACAACGGCGACGTGAACTTCCTATTGAGGACGCCGGACCACTTCCCTCCCCATATCGGCTACAAGAGCACGAACAACAGCGGGATGATCAGCTACGCGTTCTGGGACGAGCACCAGGTAACCCTGCATTCAGGCTTCGCTCCCGTACCCGTGATGGCAGGGGTGCACGTGCGAAGGCGCGGCGGCCTTTCCTGGGGCCTCGCGCACAAGCATTTCGTGAAGGCGAACGTGATTGACCGCCTGATCCCGGTCAACGCCATGCGACAGATCCCGAGCACGATGCGGCTGGAGATCGACCGCGAGGGCACCGGCAGGCTCGTCGGCATGTCGCCCGATCAGACGCGCGAGCACGGAAACCACATGCTCTCGCTCGCGGAGCGGGTCGCGAGAGGCTGCGGCGGAGAAGTGCTCCTCACGGGCCACGGCGTCTCGCCGCTGGATCAGGGCGGGAACCACGTGCTGGGCGGAGCGAGGATGAGTGACGACCTCCGCACCGGAGTCGTGGACTCGGGCGGCGAGGTGCGCGGCCACCCCGGCCTCTTCGTGACGGATGCCGCGTCGATTCCGAGCAGCCTCGGCATCAACCCGGCTCTCACGGTCGGCGCGAATGCTCTGCGCATCGCCGAGAGGATCGTTGCGTCGGAAGGAAGTGACTGATGGGCACAAGTACCGGCCGCAGGCGATTCCTTCAGCTCGGGGGTGCGCTCACGGGCGCGATGTCGCTGCCCGCAAGCGCCATGGCCGCGGCGAGATCGAGCCTGAGCCGAAGCCCCTACGCGACCCCCACCTTCCTGGCCCTGATCGACACGGTCGTACCGGGCCAGGCGAGCGACCCGACGGGGGCGCCCGGCGCGCTCGAGGCGGGGACACTCGAGTACATCGACGCCTTCGATCGCGCGAAGCTCTTGCCGATCCCCATGCGCCTCGTCCAGATCGCAGTCAGCCAGGCGCTCACGGGGATGTCTGTCATGCGCCACTTCAAGCCGTTTTACGCCCTGGATCTGCGGCAGCGAACGAGGATCGTCTCCGCCGCCTCGAAGGTGCCCGGCTTCTCGCTCCTGCTGTCCCTGATCCGCGCGCCGTTCTACACAGGTTCCGTCAATCGGGTCGGTTTCGACTACCTGGGCTACCCGGGCGGACCGACGGAAGGATACGGGGACTTCAGCTTCAAGGAAGTGACCTGGTCCCCCCATCCCCGGGGCATCGACGGCAACTTGCCCTAGCAGGGTGCGGAAGAATCAGCTGGGAGACCGCGTCACTATTGGCATTGGCTTTTCCACGCCACCGGAGACAAATTAGTGGGCACGATGCGCTTCACCCAGTGCGCCTGGATAGCCGGGTGCGCGATTCTAGTCACGCTTCAGGCGAAAGGTGATTCCACCGATCGCGAGATCGCTCGCACCTTCGCGGACGCTCATCTTGCAATGGGCGATGCGAGCTCGGCAGAGCAGGTGCTCTCGCGGCACCTGGCCACGGACCCTGGCGACGCGGGGGGCTGGCACCTGCGAGGATTGGCGCGCCTGAGGGCCGGGAATTACGGCGAAGCGGCGGAGGACTTCGGGCGGGCGCAGTCCGCCGCGTCAGCGCAGAACCGGGGGATCCATCTGTACTACCAGGGGATGGCGCTCGCACGGTCGGGGAACCGGGGCGCCGCGGAACGCGCGCTGCTGGCCGCGGCCGAGCAGCCTGTTTCGGCCTCCAGCTCGCGCAGGGCCCTCTGGGCACTTCGAAACAGTGAGACGATCGAGGAGCCGGTTCCGAGCTACCCCGGAAAAGGCGCGTTTCGCCTCTCGCTCAACAGCGGCTACGACTCAAACGTCCTGATTCGGTCCGATGCCGCGGTCGCGGCCACGACGGCCACCGGAGCGGCGAGCCCCCGATTCCTGCTCACGGCCCTGGGGTCCTACGCGAAAAATGGAATTGGGGGAGGAACTCTCACCACCTCCGGGGGGCTGGCCTACGATTTCCACTCAGTCAGGGCCGTGCGCGTCTTCGACAGCTTGAGTGTCAGAGCGCAGGCGGGTCTGGCCGGGCGGATTCACCGGGTATCGAACGCGATCAGTGCGACCTACCTGAACCGAAGCGGTCTCGGGTTTTACTCCTGGACCGATACCCTCCGCTGGTCGGGCCGCGTCCAGCTGGGCTACGGAAGCACCCTCGCTCTCGAAGTGCCGATCCAGTATCAGAAGTTCACGGTGCAGACCGGAGACCTCGCGATCAATGACCGCTCAGGACCGGTGTTTGGAGCCGGAGCGATCTACCTGTTTGAGCGGGAGACCGACTCCTGGTCAGCGGGCGTGCGGGTGGAGAGGCAACTTTCGAGCGGCGACAACTTCAAGGCCACCAGCGGATTCCTCCCGCTCAAGTGGACCCGTTCGGATCTGCCCTGGGATCTCGAGGCCGCCATCGGCTTCACGCCCGGCAGGATTCTCTATACCCTCGCGACGAACGGCCGCAACGACACGAGTCTGGAAGGTTCGGCGAGCCTCGGCCGCTCCTTCCGCGAACGGCTCCGGGGATCGCTCGAGTACGGCCTAGTCCGAAACCTCTCGAACGTGGTGGCGGCGACCTATCTGAAGCACTTCATCGGGATCAAGGTGATCTATGCGCTCTACTAGAACGGGGATCGCGGCCGTCGCGCTACTTCTCTGGAGCGGATCGGCCGGCGCCGCGGCGGAGGTCGGCAGGCTCGCCGCGGTTCGCGGTCACGTCACCGTGGATCGGGCCCCCGCTCGGAACGGAACCCCGGTCTTCGCGACTTCGGTCGTGGAGTCCGGTCATGGCAAGGCCACGGTCCTCCTGGGTTCGAGCTTCGTGCTTCACCTGGGAGAGAACAGCCGGCTTGAGATCAAGAACTTTGTCGGAGGCGGTCCAGGCGGCAAGGCCGACCGGGACAGCGCGGACGTGACGCTCGGCGACGGAAAGATGCGGGCCCTTGTTCGCAAGGCACCTGAGGGCCAGAAGCGATTCACCATCCGCTCGAAAGCCGCTGTCATGGGCGTGCGCGGGACAGAGGTCTATGTCTCGGCTTCGGGCTCGTCGCCCTTCTTTCTGACGGTGAGCGGCCTCGCGGATCTCTCGCTTCCGGGCCCGGGGGGCGCGGGGCCCCCGAATGTGATGAACCTCGGGCCCCTGCAGGGCTTTCGAAACGGAGCCCGGGTCACGTTGACCTCGCGAGAGGCCCTCGAGCTGATCCGGGACGTGGCCCCGCCTCGACGGGAATCATTCACCGAAAGCGAGCTCGGCGACGAGGACGAGGGCGGGGACGACGAGGGGAGTGGCCAGGACGAGCTCGAGGATTTCCGGGACATCGAGTTGGATCCGTTCCTGGAGGACCACTCGGGCGTCATCCTGGAACCGACGAGCCGGAAGCTCTGAGAATGGAGAAGCGCGTGAGACTCATCATCGGATGCGCCTGGGTCACGGCCGCCGCCCTGGCTGCCGGCTGCGCGCCATCGGACCACGGTCGGCGGTTCGCCAAGGTTCGCCTGGTTCCCCCTCAGGCCCGGCACCCCGGCCGGAACAAGGGAGTCTGCGAACTTCATTTTTCCCGCTTCACGGCCCACTCGCCGACGCTGGGCACGGTGGCAGCCGATTCCGTCGTGACCGTAGATCTCGAGGCGCTCGGCTCGATCGCCACGGGCGAGCCGGTCCTGACCTTCACCGAAGTCGTCGAGATGACCCTGGAGGAGGGCCCGGACTGGGTCTTCAGCTACCTCGGCTCTTTCGGAGCCACTAACTGCGAGACCGGAAACACGCGCCTCAACTACGGCTATACCGACGCGACGCCGATCACTGCGGCGGGAGCCACGGTCCCCATCACGGTGGACCTGATCGGGCAGGCGCTCGTCTCTGGAAGCACCACGGTCGAAGGTACGCCCTTCGCGAACCTCAAGGTTCATTTCGGCAACGGCGCTGGCGGCTCCTGCAGCAGCGAGGGAACCTTTGTACTCAAGACAGCAGGCGGCGACTCAATCTCCGCCGGGAGCGTGAGCTATTCGGCAAGCGGCACCCCCGATGACATCGACCTCCTGATCACTCCGATTCCCAAGAACATGCGAGGGCTCGTCCTGGTCATCAGCCAGACGGGCGGCGGAGGCGCCACCGCGAAAACTTATACGATCGGATTCAATACGAATTCGAGTGACTCGCAGACCGTGGACGCAACCGCGGAAACGCAGTTCTGCCAGTAGCGCTTCGCCAATAGTCTGACACGCGGCTCAGTCGAGAATTGCGCTCATGAGGCCTGGCTCGCTCTGGCAGCGGGACCGTCGATCCCCTATTCTTGATAATGTGATGATGCGACTCCTTTTCACGATGGTGGTCCTGATCCCGGGTGCGGTTCCTTACGCGGAGGCGGCACCCACTCCGGCCTTCCCCTCCGAGATCGCGTCGGGCGGCCTCTGCTCGGGCGAAGCCGCTCGGCTGGCGGGTGATTGGAAGGCGACCGGCCCGTGGGAGGCCGGCTTGCCGACGGACCAGGGCGCGGTCGTGATGCTCTCCCCCACCCGGACGATCGGAGTCTGGCTGGAGGCTCATCGGCACCCGGACGGGCGGCTTGAGCTCCTGCGCGTGACTCCGAGAACGACCACCGCCTTGAGCTGGTCCGGGGACTGCACGCCCGCGCTGCGCGTGATCCGCCGCACTTTCAACGAGAAGAAGCTCGCGAAGGCCTTCACTGACGCCGATTTCCGAAAGCTCACCTCCGACGGAAAGCCCGGCCTCGTCTTCGTCTGGTCGCCGCATATGCGGCTCTCCCTCAAATCCCACCGGAACGCGCAGGAGGTAGCCAAAGAGCTCAAGCTGCCCCTGACCGTCGTCATGGATCCCAGCGCCGACTCCAAGCTCGCCGAAGTCCGCCTCAAGGAGGGTGGCCTGGCGAGGACGGCGCTGCGGCGCGCGCAGTCCTTCGAGCTCTTTTACCGGGGAGTCCTGAATCATTTCCCGGCCCTCGTCGTCTACGATCGCGGCCGGGTGGTCGCCAACGCCTTTCCCGGCTTCAAGACGAAGAAGCGCTACGTCGACTTCATTCAAAAGGGGATCGCCAGCCGAGCCGAAGGCGAGCGTTCCCGATGAGGCGCCCCAGCTGCTTCACCGCCGCCGCCGCGCTGCTGCCCGCCTTCGCCTGGGCTGACGCCATCGCTCCGTCGAATCCAGCCTGCCGCGTCGATCAGCCTTGGATCCAGTCCCGCACCTACACTTCTTCGCGCCCGGAGTTCTTCTTCCGGCCGATCTACGGGACGGACCCGCTCAAGGTCTCGTTCATCACGCCTGGGTCCAACGCGATTCTCGACCTTTCCACCGGGGCCCAGAGCGACATTCCGGGCGGTGTCGACCCCGTCCCGACGCCCGACGGTCGCTACATGAGCATCCCCGGCGGCGGAATGGATTTCTTCCGCGTCGCGGGCCTGAACCGCTCGAGCGAGAGGCTTCCCGGAGGAAACGATCCGGACGCCGACGGAGTCTACCAGAGCATCGGCTCGGTGGCGTCCGGCTCCGACTCCTCCACCTACCGCATGATCACCGATCATAACGGAGTGAGCACCCGCGACTATCGCATCAATCACGGAACCGGCCAGGTGGAAGCCCTGGGAGCAGAGCGGCGCCTCTGCCCCGGAGAAAATCTCAGCCTGCCGATGCTCTCCAAGGACGGCCGGAAGCTCGCTGCCCTCGATAACGGCTCCCACCCGCCGGTCACCCGCGTCTTCTCGCTGACCCCGGATGGGGACTGCAGCGACACGTCCGCCCCGATCAACCTCGGGATCGGCACGGGCAAGGTCGACTTCGCGTTCGGCAACAGCAACCTGATCACCTTCTCGGCGCGAAACAGAGAGACCTTAGAGGGCGGCTACTTCACTCAGCCCGACGACGCCTTCGTGAGCAATGCCTACGTTCTGGATCTCTCGACCGGCAGCACGAAGCGCCTCACGGCGAATACCTCCAGCAACTCCGTCTACCCGAATTTCCTGCCGGACGGGCGGGTCGTCTACCTGGATCATCCGCGCGGCGCCGACGAAGGCGAGCCCGAGAACTCCAGCTTCGTCGTGGCCGATCCACGGACCGCGCCGGAAGGGACCTGGGCTCCCTGGTCCTCTCTCTGCGCGACCGACGCCGACTCGAGAAGGCGCTTCAACGCCCAGATCGCGCTCGGATCGCTCTGGGCCCGCATCTGCAGCCGCTTCGGCGATGAGATTGGCGCCGCCTCCGCGGCCATGACTCCGCTCAGCCTCGAGCCCGAGCGCTGCCGGCGCATGGTCGACGACTTCTGGGAGCATCACCGCACGGGCGTGCTCGGAAGCGCAACGCTGCGCGACGAGGGACAAGTCCGCCTCACGGGCATGGCCGCTGACCTGGCCACCGAGCTGACGGCCGATGTACTCAAGGCAGCCTGCCCCTCCGCGGCCATCCCGAAATCAACGACCGGTGCGCCCACGGTGGTCGGCGAGGTCAGCCGCCCCGCCGGAGAAGCCCCCACCGCGGGCGGCGGCGACGCCGATGCGCTCGCGCGCATCACGCCAGTTCCTCCCCCGACCTCCTGCACCCGCTGTCACTCCGCCTTCCCCTATGACAAACCGGTCGATCTCGCGGCCAAAGTTTCTGGAAAACGCGCCTGGGTCGACGAGGCGCTCTGTCAGATGGAAAGCGGCGGCATGCCCATGAGCCAGACGCCCACGGAACGGGCGGACTATTACGATCTCTCGACCGAGCCGCCCCGGCCCTCGGCAAAGACCATCGCCTTCAAGGAGTATCTGAAGAACATCATGCGGGCGGGCGGCCGCGACCCCGACGTGCTCCTCAACACCTGCAGGGCCAGCCCATGAGACGACTCCTCGTTCTGGGCATTCTGGCAGCTGCATGCTCTTCGACGGGGCGCTATCCCGCCCGCGAAACACCCGCTTCGCTGGCGGTTGCCGTGCCTTTTCCGAGAGAGACACCCTTTCGCGTGGGCTCAAAACCCACTCCCAGCCTTCCAGCCTGGCGTTTCGAGGTCGTCGCGGGAACACAGGTTCTCGCCACGCGGCCGGGAACCGTCATCGACGTCTCCACCCGTGGCCCGCGCAGCGACTGCGGCGCCGGCGGGCACCACGTCCAGATTCGGCATGAGGACGGAACCGTCGCCCACTACGGGGGAATGACGATCTACAGCGTTCCGGGCCAGACGGTCTCGACCGGGCGACGCCTGGGCGTCGTGGCCGCTCCGGACGGAAAGTGCCCCTCACACGCGGTCTTCAGCATCTCCGCCGCTAACGGCCACGAAATTCCAATCCGCTTCGACGGCTTCCCCGACGGGGTGGCCGAGGACGTGAGCTACCGCGTTCCGTAGTCCGCGCCCCGATCCGAAGGTCCCGAAAACGAATTCTCCCGGTTGGATACAGATTGGCTTTGATGTGCGTCTTCAGCCCGAATTGTATCCGCTGGGAAGAGGTCGGCGTGGCACATGAAATGCCTAGGCACCTCTCCATGTGGGTTCACATCGTCGCCAGGACTCGTGGTCGATTCAATCCCTTTGCCGCGACCGGCAGCGCGAGGTGGCTCTGGATTCATCTTCAAGCCACGTTTCCCCTGGCTCTCGCCGCTGTCCTGATGCCCGACCACCTGCATCTGATCGCACCCTCCAGGAGTGCAGCGCAGCTTTCCGGTCTCATCGCTGCATTTTCCCGCCGATTCGGACTCGGCCGAGGAACTTGGGAGCCTCTGCCCTCACCCGAGCCCGTCCGGAACCCCCTTCATCTCAAGAGGCAGGTCCGCTACGTGGCCCTCAATCCTTGCAGAGCACGACTCTGCGTCGATCCCCTGGAGTGGTTATGGTCGACCCACCGCGACCTGCTTGGGGCGTCGACTTCTCCCTGGGTCACGCCCCAACGGCTGGCCGCAGCCTTCGGTGAAACCCCAAGCGATTTTCTCGAACGTCATCATCGTTATGTTTCCAGCGACCCCGCCACGTCAGTCACCGGAACCCCGCTTCCCAAGCCGGCCTCGCCTTCACAGTTTACCCAGTATCCACTGGAATGGATTGCCGAGGCGGCGGCCACGGCATTCCGGGTCCCGCCGCTGAATGTCAAGAGTCGGAATGCAGCGCGTGATCTGTTCATCCACCTGTCTCGGGCCCAAGGTTGGACTCACAATCCCACGCTCGCAAGCTACTGTTGTCTCACTCGGAACGGCGTACTCAAGGCGGCGCTGCGCCCTCTCCCATCTCAAGCGCTCGTAGCCGCCTCACTCTGCCTCGGCGACCGAAGGCTTCGAGCGAATTCAGCGTGTCGGATACTCACATCACCGAAGGGCGGTCTTCGTTCAGGTTAGTATCCATCCGGGTGAATTCACCCCCCTTCATTTCTAGGTCCTTCCATGATTCCCTGCCTCAATGCTCCACCAAAGGCGAAAGACGCACATCGTTCTGACGTCGCATCCCCATTCCATCTACAAGCAGAGCCCGGTCATTCAGTGGGGAGCGCGTGACGCTCAGACCCGCGGCCCGGTGGTCGCCTCGCTGACGGACCGGCTTCGCCGAAACGCCATCGGCACGCACGGGGGCAGCTATACCGTCTATCGCGCTCTCGCCGCCGCGACCGGCCAGATGCCGCCCGACCACCGACCGGACCTCACGAACACCACGCCGGCCGAGCGCGTCGGGCCGTTCCCGGCCTGGACGGACCCCGAGAAGATCGTCTCGCTCGATCCGTGGGGAGCCAGCGTCGCGGAGGTCTTCGCCGAGCAGCTTCGCGCGGGCTATGACATTCGGCCTACGATCGCGGTGACCCAGGCGCATCTCAAGATGCCGGAGGTCACCCAGGCGATCGAGACCGGGCGCATAAGAACGGACGGAAAGATCGTGCTCCCCTCGCGCGACGTCGTCGTGACGAAAATGGCTATCGAGCCCGTCTGGTACCTCTCGGGCATCGCAAAGCGCTTCTCGATCGACGAGATGGAACTTCGAAAGTCGCTCTTCGAGGATACCGGCGGGATGTTCCCGGAGCTCGTGAGCAGGCCCGATCTCAAACTTCTCCTTCCGCCCATCGGGAGCAACACGGTCTACCTCTTCGGCGATCCCTCGAAGCTGGGCAATCCTGAGACCCGGGTAACCTGCCGGGTGCACGACGAATGCAACGGCTCGGACGTCTTCGGCTCCGACATCTGCACCTGCAGGCCCTACCTGGTCCAGGGCATCGAGGCCGGCATCGAGGAGGCGCAGCGCGGGGGCCTTGGGGTGGTCGTCTATTACCGCAAGGAAGGTCGCGCGCTGGGCGAGGTGACGAAGTTCCTCGTATACAACGCGCGCAAACGCCAGGAAGGGGGCGACAGCGCCTCGACCTATTTTCTCCGCACGGAGTGCGTCGCGGGCGTACAGGATATGCGCTTCCAGGAGCTGATGCCCGACACCCTCCACTGGCTCGGAATATCGCGCATCGACCGCCTCATCTCGATGAGCAACATGAAGTTCGATGCGATCGCGGCGAGCGGCATCGAGGTGCGCGAACGCGTGGAGATCCCCCACGAGCGCATCCCGGAGGACGCCCGCGTCGAAATGGAGGCCAAGAAAGCGGCCGGCTACTTCGCGGAAAAGACCGGGACGGATCCCGCCGAAAAGCTTACAGACGTGAAGGGCAGGAGACTTACGGAGTGACGACGCTCGGCTCGATCCCGGAATTTCGGGTGGCCCCGTCGAGCCTGGCGGAGCTCGCCTCCGCCGCCTGCGTACGGGCGCGGTGCCTGCGGGTGTTCAGCTCCGCCCTCGGCGGCGCCACCGCCTTTCGGGTCAACCTCGACAGGATCGATGCCGTCGTCGATCGCGTAGTCGCGGTCACGCGTCGGGATTATCCGAACGGAGACGTGCCGTTTCATGCTCGCTGGGAGCACTTCAAGGCAGGCGGCCACGATCGCGTGGGCGAGTGGCAATCCTATCTGAAGTCCTGGTCCGCCGAGGAGATCTCCCGCGCGAAGCTCGACCTAGCGGTCGTGTCGGTCCTGCTCGACGCGGGGGCGGGCCCGAACTGGAAGTTCGACGGCTTCGGGCGGTCGGAGGGCCTGGCTCTCGCCAGCCTGCGCATGTTCCTCGATGGGGAATTCTCATCCGATCCGAAGGCGCCGTGGCGCGCCGACCACGTCCGTCTGAGAAAATTCACGGTCGACGATCTGCGCGCGGGTTTTCGGGTATCAGCCCTGAATCCGCTCGTGGGCCTCGAGGGCCGCGCTGAGCTGCTCAGGCGCCTCGGAGAAGAGCTTGCCCGACACGACGCCTTCGTTCGGCCCGGCATTCCTGAGCGGAGGCCGGGTCACTGGCTCGACAGCTGGAGGGCCGAGCATCCGACGGGAGTGGCGGCCGACGCGATGCTCTCGACGGTGCTGCTCTCGCTGGAGGGCATGTGGCCCGCCCGGGTAAGAGTGAACGGCGTGGGCTTTGGAGACGTCTGGGCCCCTTCCGCGGACGCGGGGTTCGAAGCGCTCATCCCCTTTCACAAGCTGTCCCAGTGGCTGACCTATTCGCTGATCCAGCCCGTCCGGGAGGCTGGGCTTCCCGTCACCGGCATCGAGGATCTCACGGGCCTGCCCGAGTACCGCAATGGCGGCATGTTTCTCGACTTAGCCGTGCTCGAGCCGAGGGACCCGACGGCGCTCCTGGGCCCCCACACGCCCGCGTCACCCGTCGTGATCGACTGGAGGGCGCTGACCGTGGCATTGCTGGACCGAGTCGCGGATGGGTGTCGAAAGCGCCTGGGAAAGACCGCGGCCGAGCTGCCTCTCGCGTGCGTACTGCAGGGTGGGACCTGGACCTGCGGACGCGAGCTCGCGCTCGAAAGGCGGATGGGCGGCGGTCCCCCCTTTCAGATTGAAAGCGACGGCACGGTTTTTTGAGGCTAGATTCTGTGACCATGCTGCACGTCGTTAGCCACCCGGTTCTCGAGCATAAGCTGGCGATCCTGAGAAATCGCGACACCGCTCCCCACGAGTTTCGCCAGGTCTTCTCGGAGATCAGCTCGATGCTTGCCTACGAGGCGACTCGCGACCTGGCGCTTCGCGACGAGGAGGTCGAGACTCCTCTCGAACGCGCGAAGGTACGCTGCGTAGCGGAGCCACTCGTGATCGCGTGCATCCTCCGAGCGGGCGAGGGAATGCTGGAGGGCTTCGAGCGAGCGCTCCCCTTTGCGGCGATCGGGCACATCGGCATCTACCGGGATCGCGCGCTGAACGCGACCGTGGAGTACTACTTCAAGCTTCCGAGCAACGTGCAAGGGAAGCGCGTCCTCCTCCTCGATCCGCTGCTCGCGACGGGCGATACGGCGATCGCGGCTCTGGACCGATTGAAGCAGTACGAGGTCGGCCCCATCCGTCTGATCACGCTCTTGAGCTCGGAGGTGGGCCTGAAAAGGGTCCGCGACG
>CAYJTX010000068.1:0-11790 GCA_964372615.1 uncultured Bacteriovoracaceae bacterium
GCTCCCCGAAACGTACTTTCTGACGATGCCCTTGCCCTGGAACTCAGTCCGGGTAAATCCCTCGATCACGCTTGCGCAGAATGAGGCATCTCTCCGGAGAAGTATAAGCTTGCTGGCGACGCGTCAGCCAAGCCTCGAGCAGTTCGCGCGCAGCGAGGGCGTGCCCGCCGAGTGCTTCGCCTCGTCCGCTGCGGGAGGCCCGTCGGGCACGCAGGCGGCTACTCATCCCGATCCAGTCCCGCCGGCCGAAACACCGCAGCCGCCAGCCGGTGGCGGTCCATCACGATCGGCGGCCGACACGCCCTGACGGCACGCTCCTCGCAAGCTCGCCGCCCATGCTTCTCTGGTCAGCTGCGATTGCTTGTGCGGGCGCGGGAGTCATCGAGTGGATTCGTCACGGTCTTGCGGCAATCGAACGAAATCGCGCGGACGAGCGAGGCCTGGAGCGCGTCCGGGACCGGCTGCGGGCCATTGAGGAATCGCTTGGGGCGGGGCTTGCGCCCGAGCCGGGGAGCTGGACCTCGCTGCTAGGCCTGCCAGCACCCTGGGGACGTCTGGCTCACGACAGCTTGGTTGAAATCCGAACGCAGGGCGGGTCGATTCTCCCGACCGCCAGGCGGCTGCGCGAGCTGGCCGCCGCTCACGGCGAGAGTCTGCGAGACGCGCGAGTGAAGACCGCCCAGGCGCGAAGCCAGGCGGTCTTCGCGGCGTTCTGCGCTCCAGGTGCTGCGATCTTTCTGTGGAGCAGCCTGCCCGGGGTGGCGGAGGCGGGAAAGCTCTGGTGGGGAGCCGCGGGGCTCGCGACCGGCCTGTCATGCCTCGCGACCGCGTGGATCTCCCGAATGGCCGACGCCGCCCGATGGGGCGGACTGCCGCCGGACCGAAGGCCGTCGCTCGCGGCTGCACTTTGCGCGGGCGAGCGGTTTCTGGCCCTCCTGCGCTCGGGCCTGCCAGCCGATCTCGCCTGGAACCGCGCGACCGAGTTCGTCGCGCCCTGGGCGCCCGCGCTCGCGGTGGCCTGGGGATCGCTTGGCTCGCCCCGCGACGACAAGGGGCCTCCCATCGATCGCGCGCTCGCGGGCTTCGGCCGGGCGCTCCGGAGCGCGGCCGCGATGTCCATCATGGAGGGCAAGCCCTGCGGAGAGCGCGCCGAGGGGGCCTTGCAGGCGCTTCGCGGTGAGACGCGCGCGTGTATCGATCAGGAGGTGGCTCTTCTCGGAACGCGGGCGCTCAAGCCCCTCTTTTTGCTGGTCGCTCCTTCTCTCCTCGGGCTGGTCGCGGCGGGCATTGCCCTCGCGGCCGGGCGGGCGTTTGAAGGCTAGTGGGGCGGCGAAGGAAGTGAGGCCGCACCCATCTGGCCCGCGCTTCGGCGCGGAGGCTCTCTTCGAGTGGCTGGGCTGGTCGATTCTGCTGTCGCTCGCTTTGGGCGGGCGCCCGTGGATTTTTCCGGAGCACGGAGGCCTGGCGCTACTGCAGCGTCCGGCCGAGCATTCGGCCGGCCATCCGGGTCGCCAGCGCCATGATGGTGACCTGAGGATTCACCCCGAGCGATGAGGGGACCGAGCTGCCGTCGGCGACGTGCACGTTGGCCGTGCCGAAGACGCGATGATCCTGGTCGCAGACTCCGTTATCCTCGTCGCGGCCCACTCGGCAGGTTCCGAGCGGATGAAACGCCATGCAGTCGATGTGACGTGGCGAAAGCTTCGCCTTCTCGAAGCGGTCGACGTCATTGAGGCTGTCGAAATTCCAGCCGTGAATGAGTGGGAAGACCTTGATCGCGCCTCCCCGCAGAAAAACTCGTGCGAGAAACGCGATCCCCTTCTGGAATCGTCGCACGTCTGCGGGCGTGAGCGAGTAGATGTACGAGGGCCCGAGAAACGGGATATTCACGAGGCGGCCCTCGGCCTCGTCGTTGATCAGGAAGCCGAATGACGTCATGTGCGCGTAGCGCTTCATGAAGTAGATCAGCTCCCGGCCCACGAACGGCATCGAAACCCCTGCCAGGTCCGGGGGCATGAAGATTCCTTCGTACATGAGACCTTCGTCCTGAAACGTGTCGAGGTAGTAGGCTTGCGGCGTGCCTTCCCAGGCGTCGAGCTTCTCCTCGAACTCCGCGAAAAGCTTGGTCGCGGGATGCAGTTTCAGGTGCCGGCCGAGGTGGCGGTTCCAGCGGGCGATCCCGCTCCCTTGGAGCAGGGACGGGGTGTGAAACGTGCCGGCCGAAACGATCACGCGCCCCGCCTGGAGGCGAACCCGGTTGCCCGTCTTGCGGCCGGTGCGGTCCACGGCCAGCGCATGGACGGCGATTGCTCGATCGCCGCGCATCTCGATCCGGGTGACCCGGGCGTGGGTGAGCGCCCGGACGCCCGCCGCGAGCGCGCGCGGGAGGTAGCTCACGTCCATGCTCTGCTTTGCGCCGCTCGAGCAGCCGTAGCAGCACATCCCGCAGCCCTCGCAGCCCTTGATGTTCCTCCGCAGCGGCGCTCCGTGGAACCCCTGCGCCTTGAGGAGCTCGTGGACGAGCGTGTTGGAGCGGCTCATGACCGCGAAGTCGGCGGGCTCGACGTGGATCTCGCGCTCGACGCGCGTGAAGGCGCGCTCGAGCTCCTCGAGGCCGAGCTCCGTGAGGCCGAACCGCTCGCGCCACTTGCGGATCACGGCGTCGGGCGTGCGAAAGCACGTCCCCGAGTTGATGACGGTGGTGCCACCGAAGCAGCGGCCGATCGGTACGGGGACGATCGGGCTGCCCAGCGTGCTCGTCGTGCCCGCGTCCCGGTAGAGGCGCGAGAGCGCGTCCACCGCCGTGTCGCGGTGGGAGCGGTGGTAGCCGCCCTCCTCGAGAAGAGCGACCTTCATGCCCCCCTCGGCCAGCTCCTTCGCGGCGACCGCGCCTCCAGCGCCGGAGCCGATCACGACGGCGTCGAAGGGGCCCTCGCTGAGATCGCCCTTGAGCTGTGCGCAGTCGAAGGGGGCGCTCGTAGTAGCCATCAGGGTGCACCGCTCGCCTGGGGACCCGGGGACTTCTTCCGGTGCTCGAGCGCTGGCCCGTAGCCGATGCCCTCCAGCAGCTTGTGCTCGCTGAAGATCTGGCTCACGCAGATCGCCTTGACGAGCTTGAAGAGGTTGCGCTTGTAAGCGAAGGGGCTGTGCATCCACTCATGGAGGTACTCCATCTGGCGCTCGAGCGGCATGCGCGTGAAGCGGCGGAACTTCCAGGCGATCGGGGGGAATGCGTACTCGATGAGATAGAGGGCGGTCCTGAACACGAGGTTGAAGACGAAGGGCAGCTCCGAGATCTGCTTCTCGGTCTTGAGCACGACCTTCTGCATCCGGATGCGGCTCAGCACGAACTCGTCGCCGGCGCAGAACGCGATCACCACGCTCTCGAGAATCTGGCGGGCTCCCAGGCCGACTCGCAATCGCATCGCGTCGGCTCCTCAAATCAGAAGGGGAACGTATGGATTGCGGTCCCGGGAGACGACTTCGAAGGCGGCTGTTCCGCGCGCCGACAGGGTGCGCTCGAGCTTTCCTCGGCGGTAGACGTGTATCGACATTTCCGAGAGCTTCGAGTTGGCGCAGTAGAGCAGCGAGCCGTCGGTGTCCTCGTAGGTGACTCCAGCGAAATCGCGGTGCTCGGCCCGCGCCGTGCCGCGGAAGCTCAGGTCTCCCCGATCCGCCTGGAATTCCCAGTCGGTGAGCGTGTGCCTCGAGCGGCAGCGAACCGAGTCCCAGACTGAGTTGAAGCGATAGTCCTCGCCGCGATAGCTGAAGAAGAGCGTCGAGAGCCAGGGCGACTTCAGGCCGCCACCGAGACGAGCGCGGGCGGTGAGCCCCTCGAAGACGAAGTCGACGGGAGCGCCCGACTCATCGACGAAGGCGTTGCAGTGCCCCCAGACCCACGAGTGGCCGTTCTTGGGCCCCGAGAGGTGCCCCTGCATCCCGGGCGCTCCTTTCCATACCTGCCTCGCGCCGTCGATCTCGGTCGAACCGTCGAAACGCAGATCCTCGTGGACCGTGACCGCCCGGTTCTTGACGAGGCCCGCGCGGGCGAGGCCCCGCGGGACGAGGTTGAAGGTCGCGGCGCGGGCCGGCGCGAAGGAGAGGTCCCATCGGATCGAGCGCCCCTTGGAGTGGATCGAGCCGCGCGTGCCGTGCTCGCCCAGCTCGCAGTCCGCGATCTTCACGCCCGGCCCGAAACCATCCAGGTCGTGGGACTGCTTGAGGGCGAGCTTCGTGACCTCTCGCTGCTCGTTTCGTTGAAAGTAGATCGCCCATGTCTCGGCCAGGCGGCGGAATCCGTTGACACTCGACAATAGGGTGAAGCGCAGCCAGAGCGCGCGCTGGGCGGCCGGGTCGTTGAGCTTGAGGTACCAGACCTCCTGAAAGCCTGCGCGTTTCTCGGCGGGGAGCTCACTCCACGCCGGCCGATTGCTGATCTCTGCCACGGGCCTGGGGGTGGCCGTCACTGAAAAACCTCGGGGGCGGGCGCAGTGGGCGCGATCGTCGCGGTCTTGCCCGCTGTTCGGAGCGTCAGGAAGGTCACGAGGATCGCGAGCGGAAAGTCCGTCGCCGCGCCGGCGAGGTACGCGAAGTACGGCCTGTGGTTGAAATACATGTAGAGAAAGCCCACGGTCGAAAGGATCTTCGAGAGGATGTGCACGAGCGCGTAACCCCTCGTTCCGGGCGACTCGGAGGCGAGAAAGGACAGGGCGGTGAGCATGCCCATCATCGAAACCGCCAGCACGACCCAGAAACGCTCGGAGGAATCCGGCAGGAGCTCGCCCCAGCCGACGGTTCGTGGAGCCGCGTTCATCACGTATGTGATCAGGTCGGGGACGAGGAGGAAGATCAGCCCTACGGCGAGATAAAGCACGCCCAGGTCTCGCATGGTGAATTTGTACTGGCGAATGGAGCTCGGACATTCGGTGGGCGCGCCGTCGGGGGACGTCATGGCCCTTCTTCTACCACCGGCCGTAGCAATATTGTATCCCCTTCGCGGCCCTCCAGGCGCCAGACTTCGCGGATTCGGCGATTTCCTTCGGTCGTGCGCTCGACATGCGCGAGCCATCGCACCCCGAGGGCGAGCAGCTCCCGAATCGCGGTTAGGGGGATCGCACCGCCCGCCGCGAGCAGGCAGAGAAGCTCGGCCCTTCGGAGCGCCTCCCTGGCCGAGCTCGCGTGCAGAGTCGCAAGCGCGCCGCGATGGCCCGTGTTCAGGGCCTGAAGGAGGTCCAGTACTTCAGGGCCGCGGCACTCTCCAAGCACGATCCGGTCGGGCCGCATACGTAGCGCCTGCCTGAGGAGCGTGCGAAGCGAGATCTCCCCGAAGCCGTCGGCATTGGGAGGTCTGCTCACGAGTCGCAGGAAATGAGGGTGGGCGGGGGCGAGCTCGGCGACGTCCTCCAGGGCGATGATCCGCTCCCGGGGTGGGGTCATCGAAAGCAGGTCCGTGGCGAGCGTCGTCTTTCCCGAGCCGGTGGAGCCAGAAACGAGGATGGAGTCGCCCACGCGCGCGGCATCCGCGAGCCGCTCAAAGAGCCGGGAGCGGCCCCAGCGCTCAGAGGGATCGCTCAGGCCTGCGACGGGCAGGCGGCGAGCCGAAATCAGGAGCGAATCCGCCGCGGCGGGCGGGAAGACGAAGTGCAGGCGATGGGTTCCTTCCCAGGAGGCGTCGGCGAAAGGGTGGCGCGCGTCCCAGGCCCTCCCCGACCGGCCCAATGCTTCGATGGCCCAGGACCGGCGTGCGTCTCCGGCCCAAGGGCTTTCGAGCGCGAGGGGCTCCATTCCGCGTCCCCGGTCGAGGAAGACCTCCGTCGGGCCGTTTACGCAGATGTCGGTGATCGACGGGTCAGCCAGTAGGTCGTTGAACCAGGTCGGCGGGGTGGCGCCGCTCATAAGGCGTTCCAGGGGTAATCGGGCGACTGCTTGAGCCGGGCCTCGTCCTCGGGCGAGACAAAATTTCGCGGCGGGGGAGCGGGCCCCAGCGCCGACCAGCGTTCGAGCGAAGCCTGAGGAGGCTGCCTCGATGGCAGGAGGATCGCGATGAGCTCAGAGCGGGCCTGGATCCAGTCTTCCGAACCGAAGAGGGCGCCCAGGACCGGAAGCTGACGCAGCAGGGGCACTCCGCGAGCCTGCTTTCGAAAGTCGTTCTGGAGCAGGCCCGAGAGAAAGAGCGGGGCCCCGAAGCTCGCGTCGACCTGGGTCTTGAGCCGGCTGGAGTGAACGCCCGGTACGGACTCGACTCCGGTCGCCGGGTCGAGGCTGCTCACCTCGGCCCCGACCTCCAAGCGTACGCGATCATAGGTCGCGTGCGTGGCCTTCAGGCGGAGCTGCAGTCCGTAAGTCTTCCAGTGAAGCTGCGAGCTGTACTGGGTATGAGTCCGGATCGGGAGCTCACCTCCCGAGAAAAGCTCGGATTCTCCGGGAACGCGCAAGACGATCTCGGGGCGGGCGAGGAGGCGCGCGTTTCCGGCGCCCTCCAGGGCCTCGAGCGCCAGATCCAGTCGGAGCGACTCACGCAGGCCCCAGCTCGTGAGCTCGAACGCACGAGCCTGCGCGGCCGGCCACGAGACACCGAAGGCGCCGAAGGCGGAATGCCGAAGCTCGAGGAGGTAGACGCGGAAATGGACGGTCGGCGCTGAGTCGGGGAGCGACTCAAGCGCGAAGCGGGCGGCCGCGCAGGCCGTGCTCAGCACTGCGCGAGCACGAAGAGATTCACGAGGCGAGGGGAGAGCGCCCCGCACCTCTGCTCGCCCAGCCTCGGTGCCAATCGTGAGTTTCGCGGCCCAGGGAGTGCGCGCGAGCGCCGCTGACAGCTGCTGTCCGCAGCGGGCGAGCGCGTCGGGCTCGAGCTCTGTTTCATCCAGGACTTCCTTGGGAAAGCCTCTCGCCAGCGCGAGGGCGCGGGCGGATTCGTCAAAAGTCCTGAGCCGGCCCCGGAGTACGACGCCCGAAGCTGTTCGGTAGATTTCAGCTTCGGTCAGGCGCGTCAGCCCGGCTCTCAGACCTGGGGAAAAGTCGAGCGGCTGCCCCCTCTCGATCTGAATCGATCGGTGTTCGGCCGAACCGTCTTCCAGCCAGACCCAGAGGTCGGTCTGGCCCGTGGCGGAGCCTTTCAGAAGGAGGCTGCGTCCGCGAATCACTCCTTGAACAAGGGTACGGTTACCTAATGAGAATCGTCGGATTTCAGCGATTTGAAGGAGTCGCTGCTCGCCGACGCCTAGAATGAGGGGTGGCTTTTCATGGACTTGGCTTGGCACTGGGCCGGAAATCAGGGTCTCTGACTGGCTCCGATCCATGGCAGATTCGACGCCGAGCGCAGCCGATGGGGCGATCAGCCCAGGTGAGAAGACCAGGGGGAAGAACACGAGAGGGGTTACGGAGTAGACTCGGGTTGTGCGCATGTCGGTGTGCGGTGCAAGAGGCGGGCAAGCGCGCATCGTGAACAGGAGCGTTGACAGGGGTGTCCGCTTCGGGGCACAACCGCTGAGTTCCAAAGGAGAATCGCAAGCTATGCCATCCCGTCGCATGAAGACGAAGACCGCCCGAAAGATCCGTAAGGCGCGCAAGGGCAAGGCCCGCAAACGCCGGGAACAGTCCAAGGGGACGACCCCGAAATTTCCGATTCACCTCGACTAGGCCGACCATGGTTCAGAACTACCTTTTCACGTCGGAGTCGGTGACCGAAGGCCATCCTGACAAGATCGCGGACCAGATTTCGGACGGCGTGCTGGACGCCCTGCTGGCCCAGGATCCGAAATCGCGGGTTGCCTGCGAAACGCTTGTGACGACCGGGCTGATCGTCGTCGCCGGCGAGGTGACGACCAATGCGCGCGTCGACTATGCGCAGATCGCGCGCGAGACGGTGAAGAGAATCGGCTACGACTCGTCCGAAAAGGGTTTCGACTACAAGACCTGCGGCGTGCTGATCTCGCTCGGCCGGCAATCTCCCGATATCTCGCAGGGCGTAACCACCGGCCAGGGGCTGCACAATCAGAAGGAGCAGGGCGCGGGCGACCAGGGCCTCATGTTCGGCTACGCCGTTCGTGAGAGCGAGAATCTCATGCCGCTGTCGATCGATCTCGCGCACCGGCTGGCCATGAGGCTCAGCGAGGCGCGAAAGTCTGGCAAGCTCCCGTGGCTCCGGCCCGACGGCAAGACTCAGGTCACGGTGGAGTACGAGAATGGCGCACCGAAGAGGGTCGACGCCGTCGTCGTCAGCTCGCAGCACGACGAGAATGTGAGCCACAAGCAGATTCAGGACGGAGTGATCGAAGAGGTCATCCAGAAGACCGTTCCCGCGCAGTACCTCGACGGCAAGACGAAGTATTACGTCAATCCGACCGGCCGCTTCGTGGTCGGGGGGCCGATGGGCGACTGCGGGCTCACCGGCCGCAAGATCATCGTCGATACCTACGGCGGGCACGGCGCCCACGGGGGCGGGGCGTTTTCGGGGAAGGATCCCTCGAAGGTCGATCGTTCGGCCTGCTACATGGCCCGCTACGTGGCGAAGAACCTGGTCGCGGCCGGCCTGGCCGACCGATGCCTGGTCCAGCTCGCCTACGCGATCGGAATGGCCGAGCCGGTGAGCGTCATGGTGAACGCGTTCGGAACCGAGAAGGTCGAGGCAAGGAAGCTTGAAGGCGCCGCGCGCGAGGTATTCCACCTGAGGCCTGCGGGGATTATCGAGTCGCTGAACCTGCTTCGCCCGATCTACTCGAAGACGGCCGCCTACGGACACTTCGGCCGGTCCGAGCCGGAGTTCACCTGGGAGAAAACCGATCAGACTCCCGTGCTGCGCGGATTGTACAAATTGAATTGAGGACGTGACTCCTGTAGATTCCAGTATGTGCGCCTGATCTTCGCTTCGGTCCGACTCTTTCCCTACTTCGCGTTCCCGATCGCCATCATCCTGGCCGAGGTCGGGCGTCATTATCGGCGCAAGCACAGCCCGAAGCAGTGGACCTGCTGGGGGGTCGCATTCGGCCTGATGCTCCTGACCGTTCTCTGGGTGGTCTTCAGGGGCGACGTGAATTCGGACCACTGGGTTAAGGCCGTGATCGGGGGAGGTTAGGACATGAGGATCCTTTTGGTGGGTTTCGTTGTTTTATGTGCCGCAGGCCAGGCTCGGGCCGAGCACACGCGGGTCACGAATCCTGGCGCGGCAAGTCTGGAAGTTCTGGGCCGGGCCGTCCTTTACAGCCTCAACTTCGATTACGTCATGGGCGATGACATGGCCGCCGGGCTCGGAATCGGCGCGGTGACGACGAAGCAGTCGGGAAGCGCGACGATGATCCCGGCCTACTTTCTCTATTACTTCAGCCGGGAGCAGGGCTCGATCTTCGCTACCGGCGGAGTGACGGTGATGAGCAGCTCGCTCGGTGGCCAGGTCTCCAAGGCGGGCAACGTAGGCTTCGATGCGAACCAGGTGCTCCCGAATCTGGGTCTCGGCTACGAGAACCGCGGAGATGGGGGGTACCTCTTTCGTGTGGCGGCATACGGGATGCTTGCGGCGGAAGTGAAGCCGTGGCTCGGATTCTCGTTCGGCTGGGCATTCTAGCGGGGGGTCCGTCACTCGAGTTTACGAACGAGCTGCGGGGCCTTGGAGCTGCCATGGCCCATGACGTCGCTTGACAGTAGATCGTTGACTCGATATGTCGGGTATCGAATTTCTATGCGAGTTTGGGTTGCCAGTCTTTTTGCCCTGGGTCTGACCGCGTGCATCGTGGAGAACGATCGCGTTCATCAGGGGCTTCGCGGTCCGGAGCAGGCCTACAGCCATCGGGGCGAGGTGGGCACGCTCGCGCGAGAGCTCTTGAACGAGGAGGTTTTCAAGAAGCTGGTGGTCGAGCTCCTCTTTGTCGATGGCTATAGGCCGACTCAGGAAGCGATTCGGCGGTTGCAGCAGTTTCTCGAGGAGAGACTCAAGAAGCCGAAGGGCATTCGGGTAATTGAAGAGTTCGCCCTGCCTTCTCCGGGAAAGACCCACTACACCGTGGGAGACGCGCGGCAGATCGAGGATCTGAATCGTCGCTACTTCACGCGCAAGGATGAGATCGCGGTCACTGTCCTCTTTCTGGATGGGGCCTCGAGCGACGGGGCCGTCGGGACGCTCGGCCAGGCCCATCGCTCGACCTCGATCGTGATTTACGAGAAGGCTCTGCTCGAGGCCTCGGGAGCGGGTGGCGCGCGGCGTGATCTGCTCGAGTCTGCGATCCTGCACCATGAATTCGGGCACTTGCTGGGAATGGTCCAGCAGGGTGAACCGTCGCGCGAAGGCCACCGCGATTCGGATCACGGCGATCACTGCGCGAATCCGCTATGCCTCATGCACTACTCGGTGCAGACCGGGCTGGCCGGTTCGGGTGGCACGCAGGTTCCCGCTCTCGATGAGAGTTGCCTGGCAGACTTACGCGCCCTAGGCGGGCGCTAGCGAGCGTCCGCCTGAAATGTGACGGGTCCAATGATGCTGGGAACTGATCTGAGCTTGTCACATTCGAAGTGTGACAGGTCCAATTCAGTTCCCAGCATCATTCGACCGGGCACACTTTCGAACCTCCCCGGGTGCCTGCAACTCGGCGATCGGTAGCTCCCGATCCGTGGCCGGGAACGTCTATTGGGTCTAGGCGCTGGAAATCGACTGTGGAATGATTCAGGCCATGCGAGCACGTCATGGCTTTTGGCTCATCGGTCTTTGGCTCATCGGAGCCTCGTTGGCAGGGATAGGAATCGCGTCGTCGCAGGCGTCGTCGCCCCAGCAGGCGAAAGCACCCGTGGGGTTGCCGACGGCGGTGCCTCCGCCTCCGAGCGCGCTCCGGGTCGAGGATATGGGGGGCCAGCCACCTGCCGCCGCGCAAGGCGCGCAGGCCGGTGCGCCCCTCGCGATCCAGGCTGCTCCGGGGATGCCAGGCCTCAGCCCAGAACAGGCGGCAGACCTGCAAAGGCAGCTGGATACGATCAAGAAGAGCCAGGAAGCACAGCAAAAGGCTCTCGAACAGATCGACAAGGACTTATGAGAAGAGCTGACGCGCTGATTGCGCTCTGTGGGGTGCTTGCAAGTGGGGCGGCCTGGGGCGCCGCTGGTGAAGGCCTGCAGTCGTCGTTTCCGCCCGGCGGCGGTTCGCGCTTTCGGTTGATGATGGACGAGATGGGAGCGTCCGGGACGCTCGTGATCTCGATCGCCGATTCGTCCGCTGACCGGCTCTCGGTCGAGTATTTTTTCACGACGCCGGGGCTTCAGGGCAACGTCGAGATGTGGCAGCAGTTCGTGCTGGCGAAGCCCTCGACGGGCCCTCTCGAGCTCAAGGACGGCTTCGTCTTCGCCAAGGAGCTTAAGACGCCGGAGCGCATTCCCGCCGATCGCCTCAAGGGCTTTGACGGAGTGGCTACGGCCGACTTCTTCTTCGCCAACGAGAGCGAGCTGAAGAAGAACTGGGTTGCCGACGAGGAGGTCGAGATCCCGGCCGGCAAGATCAAGGCCGCGAAGTACCGGCACGACCGCTCGGGGCAGGTGGTCGAGTCATGGGTGAGCGATGAGGCCAAGCCGATCGGGCTCGTGAAAGTCGTGTCGACGGGGCTGAAGGCCTCTCATCGCTACCGGATAGAGCTCGAGGCCGTGCTCAAGCGCGTGGGCCGAAAGATCGACCCGGCCAAGGCGATGCCCCTGTCCGCGGAGGGGGCGAAGCTTCTTGCTGCACCGGTGCATTAGTACTTCACCGTTAGGTCCTTGGGTTGTTCTTGTTCCGCCTCGAAACCGCGTTCTGGCAGGTTTCAGGCATCTGCAAATCCAAG
>CAYJTX010000069.1:0-8031 GCA_964372615.1 uncultured Bacteriovoracaceae bacterium
CTAGGAGGGACACGTCCCAGGTGGACGCGCAGTCGGCGCAGACCTTGACCGGCGCGCCAGCTGCGCAGTTCAGGAAGGCTGCGTGAATGCCACGGGCGAGCGCAAGCTCCTGCGCTTCGACGCCGTGATCCGGACCCTGGGGGATCAGGCGAATCGAATCAGGAGGAGTCTGCCGACCCAATCCGCTCAAGCGCCGGTATTCCCGAAGCGGTAGCGCGTGGCGGGCCCGCGCCCCTCGCGCTCGACAAGCCCCGCGCGAAGCGCCTCCGCGAGGTAGCGCACGGCGGTCGGCCGCGAGACGCACGCCGCGCGGGCGAGCTCGGTCGCCCCGAACTTCCCGAGTCCAAGCTGCGTGCGGACGGTCTCGAGGGTCTGGAGGAGCCCCGGGCTTGCGCGTGGAGCGGACGCCGGCGCGAGGCTGAGCTGGATCCGGCAGGGCGCCGTCGCGCGAAGGCAGTAGAAGCCCAGCTCCTCCTCGACGGCGAGGGGGATCCGGGTGTCCTCGGTCCACTTGCGCAGGCGCCAGAGCGCCTGGTGAATGCGCAGGGGCGAGGACGAGGGATTGAAAAACTCTCCCGGGTAAACCGCCTCGTGGACCTCGGCGACGGTCAAGGGCTTGTAGAAGTCGCCCGCCAGGCACTGCAGCAGACGCTGTGGCACCTGGCCCGGCTTGAGGAAGGAGCTGCCGAGGCTGTGCGTGCCGTCCCGGGCGTGAACAATCACGGGCGGCGCGTCCGAACGGGCCGAGCCCCGGGCGGGCGGCGGACTCCAGGCGTACTCGGTGGGCGCGCGCGCGCCCCAGCGCACGAGGAGGCCGACGGCGCGCGCGCGGAATACGGGATAGGGCGTTCCGGCGATGAGCTCGCTCATCTTCGAGACGTCACGAGCGTCCATCGCGAGGTAGAGCTCCATCGCGCGGATGCGGTCCCATTGTCTCTGCTGAAGCATCTCGGCGCGGATCGCCGGCACTCGGCGCAGGGCCGAGCGACGTTCGGACGGCACCTGCAAGGCGGCGAGCATCTCCCACTTCGAGCACAGGGTCACGGCGCGGGGGTCGGCGGCCTGTTCCGCGAGCGTTCGCAGCTCGGCCAGAAGCGCGCGGGCCTGCTCCACCTGGCGCGCGAAGGTGAGCGCCTGAACCCTCAGGAGAAGCGCGCTGCGATACAGCTCTCCGTAACCGAGCTCGTTCGCCTGCGAGGCGACGGCCTCGAGCTCCTTCGCCGCGTCCGCCAGGCGCCCATCGCCATGCAGCGTACAGCTCGCCAGATAAAGCAGCGCGCCCACGCGGTCGTAGCTGCCCAGTCCGGGCACGGCCATCATTCGATTGAGGGACTGGCGCGCGGACGCGCGGTCCCAGCGCCGGATATGCGCGAGGGCCTCGAGCAGGCGGGCGGTCGGGAGCACGCGGGTCGGAACGGACTGGAGGAGCTCGATACCCTCGCGCAGGGCTCCGAGCTCGGCGAGGGCCATGCCGTACTCTGCGGTCTCGCGCGGCGTGGGGGGGCCGCCGAGAACGGCGCGGCTCCCGGGCGGCGGGCGAACGATGCGATGCAGTATCTGCAGCGCTTTCTCGGGCATCCGGGCGCGCCTGGCGACCGCGGCTACGCCGAAGGCCAGGCGGCGGTCGAGCTTCTCCCGGCTGAGCTCCCCGAGGAGCGCCCGAGCCTGTCCGAGCCGTCCGGTCTGAGACAGGTGCTGAAGCTCGTCGACCTTCTGGCGTTGCCTCTCCAAATTCACTAGAACCAAGAATCGAGGACCGCGCGATGGGCCGCAAGTGGTTTCGCAAGAAGTACGAGCACGAGATGATCCTGAGCCGTCACCGCGAGCCCGGTCCGTTGCCCTTCGTGGTCGTGCTGGATCGGCTCAAGGCCGGCTACAACGTTCCGAAGATCATCCGCTCCGCGAACGCGTTCGGGTGCCGGGAGCTCCACTTCGTGGGCATTCCGATGTTCAATCCCACGCCGGCGATGGGCACTCTGCGCAAGACGCGCTCCCGATCCTTCGACTCGGTCGAGCTATCCCTGACGGAGCTTCGCAACGAAGGGTACGCGATCCACGCGCTCGCACCCGACGGCGACCGCGAGCTGGGCGAGTTTGAGCTCCCCGAGAAGAGCGCCTTCGTCGTGGGTCACGAGGAGTACGGGCTCAGCTTCGACTGGCGCGCGCTGGGCGTGACGGGCCTTCGCATCCCGCACCTGGGTGAAGTGCAGAGCCTCAACGCAGCGGTGGCGGCAAGCGTCGCCTGCTTTGAGTACCTGAGGCAGCACAGGAGCCGAGCAGCGTTTCCACTTCGGCAAGGTCGTCCGTCAGCCGCAGCGATTGAAGCTCCTCTTCCGTGAGCGCCCCGGCGGAAACGAGCGTCCCGCGCAGCCACGCGACGAAGGGCTCCCAGTACTCGCGGCCGACGAGAATGACCGGGAAGTCGCGGATCTTTCCCGTCTGGATGAGCGTGAGAGATTCGGTGAGCTCGTCGAGCGTGCCCGTGCCGCCAGGGAGAATCACGAAGGCGCGGGAGTACTTGATGAGCAGGACCTTGCGCACGAAGAAGTAACGGAGCGTGACGTGTTTCCGCAAATAGGGGTTGGGCACCTGCTCGTGCTCCAGCTCGATATTGCAACCGACCGTCCTCCCCCCTGCTTCGAAGGCGCCCCGGCTCGCGGCTTCCATGATGCCGGGGCCCCCCCCAGTGATGACGGTCAGGCCCTTTCGAGCCGCCGCCGCCCCGATCTGGCGCGCCCAGTCGCAGTACCGGTGACTCTGGGGGAAACGGGCGGAGCCGAAGACCGTGATCGCGGGTCCGACGAAGTGTAGGACCCGGAAACCCCGAATGAATTCGATCGCGATTCGGACAACTCGAAAGAACTCGGTGAGGCATGAGTCCCCGCTCTCGAGGAATACCGATTCGCCATTCTGGCGCGAAGGTTTCATTCGGTTCAGCGGTATCGGGCGCGGGAATTGACGTCAAGCGTCGAGGGGGGATGTGCTAAAGGAAGGCCCCGCATGCGCGTTTTACTGGCCACACCACCCATGACCCAGCTCAATACGCCGTACCCCGCGACGGCGTACCTGACGGGCTTTCTGCGTGCGCGCGGCATCGATGCGCGGCAGGCGGACCCAGCCCTCGAGCTCGTTCTGAGGCTCCTGAGCGAGCGAGGGGTAGGGGAGCTCGCCGAGGTCGCGCGCGGGGTCCCCGTGAAGAAGCGTACACCGGCCGTTCGCTGGTTTCTCGAGGACGCGGGCCGTTGCCAGTCGGTTGTCGACGCGGCCGTCCGTTTTCTGCAGGGTCGCGACTCCACGCTCGCGATCCGGATTGCGAGCGGTGAGCTTCTTCCGCAGGGGCCCCGGTTCGCCCAGGCGATGGAGAACTTCGGGGGCTGCTCGGACGGTCACGACCACGCCGCGGGAGGCTGCGGAGATCCGCTCGAGTGGGCCTTCGGCGCGATCGGCGTGCAGGATCGGGCCAAGTACCTGGCGACGCTTTTCCTGGACGACCTGGCGGATGTGATCCGCGACGCGGACGACCCGCGCTTTGCGTTCACTCGATACGGCGAGAAGCTCGCCGCGAGCGCGCCGTCGTTTGAGCCGCTGCGCCAGGCGCTCGAGTCGAAAGCGCCCACCTGGGTGGATCGGACCCTCGACGAGCTGGCGGAGCAGTTGATCCGGGAGCACTCGCCGGAGCTGCTCTGCCTGAGCGTGCCTTTTCCGGGAAATCTCTACGGCGCCCTTCGGATCGCCCGCGTCGCCCGGCGCGTTCGGCCCGAGTGCCGGGTCGCCCTCGGTGGCGGATACGTGAATACCGAGCTTCGCGCGCTCACGGATCCCGCGCTCTTCGACTACGTGGACTACGTCACCCTCGATGACGGCGAACGGCCGCTGCTCTGCCTGATCGAACACCTGCGAGGTGAACGCCCGCGAGCGCGCCTGAAGCGGACATTTGTGAAAGAGGGCCGCACTGAGGGCGAGCGTACCCATGCCTTCGTACGCCTCATCGACGGGGCCCCGGAGCACGACATCCCCCACCGTGACGCGGGCACGCCGACCTACGCGGGCCTCGCGCTCGACCGATACCTCTCGGTGCTCGAGATGCCGAACCCGATGCACCGCCTGTGGAGCGACGGGCGTTGGAACAAGCTCACGCTCGCGCACGGGTGCTACTGGCGAAAGTGCAGCTTCTGTGACGTCTCTCTCGACTACATCGGCCGCTACGACCCGGCGCCGGCCGACCTGCTCGTGGACCGGATCGAGGCCCTGATCCGCGAGACCGGCACCACGGGCTTCCACTTCGTCGATGAGGCGGCACCGCCGGCACTGCTGAAGCAGCTCGCAGAGCGGCTCCTCGCGCGCGGCGTCTCGGTCACCTGGTGGGGCAATATCCGCTTCGAGAAGACGTTTACGCCCGGGCTCGCGCGTCTTCTCGCGCGCTCCGGCTGTGTCGCGGTGAGTGGTGGCCTCGAGGTCGCCTCCGACCGGCTCCTCAAGCTCATGAGCAAGGGCGTGACGGTCGAGCAGGTGGCGCGGGTGACCCGCGCCTTCGCGGACGCGGGGGTGCTCGTCCACGCGTACTTGATGTACGGGTTCCCCACCCAGACGGAGCAGGAGACAGTCGACGCGCTCGAGCGCGTGCGGCAGCTCTTCGCCGCGGGCTGCATCCAGTCAGCGTACTGGCACCGCTTCTCGGCCACCGTGCACAGCCCGATCGGGCGCGAGCCCGCTCGGTACGGCATCCGGCTCAAGCCGCCCGTGCCCGGGGCGTTCGCTCGCAATGATCTGGCATTCAGTGACCCCGTTGGAACCGACCATGATCGCTTGGGCGCAGGACTCAGGCGCGCGCTCTACAACTACATGCATGGGGCTGGGCTGAATCAGGACGTGCGGGCCTGGTTCGGCGGGAAAGGGCCGCGCGCGAAGGTTTCGCGGACCCTCATAGCGAAGGCGATCGCGCTTTAAGGTTTTGCCTTCTTCCGGGAAGGCGAACTCTCTTTCTCGACTTGCGCCCGCTTGCCGGCAACGTTCTTTGCGCGTGAATCAGCGAGGAGCTCCTCAATCGCCCGGAGCTCGTCTTCGAACTCCCATTTGGTGACGAGCATGAAGGCGATGTCCTCGTGAGTGTCGGACTGCTTCATGCTCTCGTGAACCTTGAGCTTGTGCCTCAGGCCCAGGGACCGCTGGATGAGCTCTAACTTCCTGACTTTATCCATGAATTCACCCTATAACTCCCGCGCGCTCCCCACGCCAGGACGGACTTGAGCAAGCGAGGATTCAAGAATTGACAAAATGCGTCAACTGGCGGAAATGAGCCCACCGGTTTTCGGAGTAGGCCTGAGTACCGCTAGGAGACTGAGGCGTTCGGTGAGGGGCTAAATGGGCCCGATGGCTCGATTGCAGTGAAGTGAAAGGAAATGATGATGAAAAAGCGTTTCAGTTTTGTTTTGGCGTTATGCGTGAGCGCGGCGTTGCCGGCTCTCGCCGACACGACTCTCTCGGAGACGGGCTGGGAAGAGCTCGGCAATGAAGACGGCATTCAGACGTGGCGAAAGGAAGTGGAAGGCAGTCCGGTCGTCGCGTTCAAGGGCCGCGCCGTGATCGACGCGCCGATCGCGAAGGTCGCGAACGTGCTCTATGACACCTCCCGCAAGCTCGAATGGGTGGCGAAGATCAAGGAATCGAAAGACATCCGCTACATGACGAAGATCGAGCGGGTCGAGTACAACCACACTGGCACGCCGTGGCCCCTCAAGGACCGCGACTTCGTGTTCCATGGCAGAGCCGAGCTCGACCGCGCGAAACAGACGATGATTTTTCGCATCAAGTCGGTCGAGGACGCCGCCGCGCCCGAGCAGCAGTGCTGCATTCGCGCGCAGCTGCACTCCAGCAATTACACCCTGAAGGGAATGGACGGCGGAACGAAGACTGAGCTCACCGTCGAGATCCACGCCGACCCGATGGGCAAGGTGCCGAAGTGGGTGGTCAACCTTTTCCAAAAGGGCTGGCCTCGCACGACGCTCGAGAACATCCAAAAGCAGGTCAGGAAGCCCGACGTGAAGGCTCACCCCGAGCTAGAGGCGTTCTTCGCTGGCCGGGAAGTCTCGATCGAGCTTCCGGTTGACCAGCGTGGCGCCGTGGTCACCGACATGGTGAGCACGTCGGCCGCCGCCGCGAAGTAAATCGGTCGAAGGACTCAGACGTTCGCGCCAAGTGACTGCCGCAGTACGTAGGGAAGGATCCCACCGTTGCGGAAGTATTCAGCCTCGTTCGGCGTGTCGATGCGTGAGCGCGTCTTGAATTCCTTCACGGACCCGTCGGCTCGCTTCGCCCGGACAAGCACCTCCAAGCCGATCCCGACCGTGGCCAGACCTGAGATTTCGAAAACCTCCTCGCCGGTCAGGCCGAGGGACTTGGCGCTCTCGCCTGGCAGGAACTGAAGCGGCAGGATGCCCATCCCGACGAGATTCGAGCGGTGGATGCGCTCGAAGCTCTCGACGATCACGGCGCGAACGCCCAGGAGCAGGGGGCCCTTGGCGGCCCAGTCGCGCGAGGAACCTGAGCCGTATTCCTTGCCTGCCAGGATGATCGTGGGTACGCCACCCTCGACGTACTGCATGGCCGCGTCGTAGATCGGCATCTCCTTTCCGCTGGGGAGGTGCCGGGTCACGCCGCCCTCGACGCCGGGGACGAGAAGGTTCTTCAGCCGGATGTTGGCGAACGTCCCGCGCACCATGACCTCGTGGTTGCCGCGCCTCGCGCCGTAGGAGTTGAAGTCCTCGGGCTTCACGCCGAGCTTCACGAGGTATTCGCCCGCGGGGGACTTCCGGGCGATGTTTCCGGCGGGCGAGATGTGGTCGGTCGTGATCGAATCCCCGAGAAACGCGAGTACTCGCGCGCCACGGATCTCGGCGACCGCTTCCGGCCTGAGCTTCATGCCCTCGAAGTACGGAGGCTCCTTGATGTAGGTCGAGGCGGGGTCCCACTTGTACAGCTCGCCGGCAGGAACCTGGATGGACTGCCAGCGCGAGTCCCCCCGGAACACGTCGGAGTAGCTCTTTTTGAACTGGGCCTGGGTGACGTGGCGGACGATGGCCGACGCGACCTCCTCGGGCGTGGGCCAGACGTCTTTCAGAAAAACCGGCTTTCCGTCCGAGCCGGTGCCAAGAGGTTCTCTCGTGAGATCGATGTCGATCGTACCCGCCAGCGCGAAAGCCACGCACAGGGGCGGCGAGGCGAGGTAGTTCGAGCGCACCTGGGGGTGTACCCGGCCCTCGAAGTTGCGGTTGCCCGAGAGCACGGCCGCGACCGCGAGGTCGCCTTCGGTGATCGCCGCCGCGATGGCTTCGGGCAGGGGCCCCGAGTTCCCGATGCAGGTCGTGCAGCCGTAGCCGACGAGGTGGAAGCCGAGCTGCTCCAGAGCGCCGAGGGTGCCCGACTCCCGGAGGTAATCCGTCACCACTTTTGAGCCAGGGGCGAGCGAAGTCTTTACCCAAGGCTTGGAGCGAAGGCCGCGCGCCGCGGCCTTCTGGGCGAGTAGCCCGGCCGCCATGAGCACCGCGGGATTGGAGGTGTTCGTGCAGCTCGTGATGGCCGCGATCACGACGGAGCCCTGCGCGAGCGGATAGGGCTTGCGGGGATCCTTCACCTGGGCGGTCTTCGCGAGGAGGGCCTCAGGCGACTCGGCTGCCTTCGGATAGTAGCCGGGCACCGCCTTGCGGTAGCTCTCCCGCGTTTGGGAGAGGGCCACGCGGTCCTGAGGCCGGGCAGGTCCGGCCAGCGACGGCTCCACGGCCGAGAGGTCAAGCCCGAGCGAGCTGCTGTAGACGGGGTCTGCCCCGCCCGCGACGTACCAGAGGCCTTGGGCCTTGAAATAGGCCTCGACGAGCTCCGCCTGTGCTTCCCGTCCCGTGAGCCGAAGGTAGTCGGTCGTGACCTCTTCGTTACGGAGCCGAGCCAACTGGCGGGCCACGCGAGCAAAGGCGGCGTCGAGCTGATGCCGCAATCGGTCCTGCTCGCTCCGCTGCGGGCCACCGATCTCGATCCACG
>CAYJTX010000069.1:8041-11745 GCA_964372615.1 uncultured Bacteriovoracaceae bacterium
AATTCTCCGAAAACCGTTTCAGGTTCCAGAACGGAAAGAGGCCGCAGGTCGCCCCGTATTCGGGCGCCATATTGGCGATCGTGGCCCGGTCGGCGAGCGAGAGCGAAGCCATGCCAGGCCCGAAGAACTCGACGAACTTGCCGACGACTCCGTGCTTGCGCAGGAGCTGAGTGACGGTGAGGACGAGGTCCGTCGCCGTCGTGCCGGGCGGGAGCTTGCCGGTCAGGCGAAAGCCGACGACCTGGGGAATCAGCATCGAGCAGGGCTGGCCCAGCATCGCGGCCTCGGCCTCGATTCCGCCGACGCCCCAGCCCAGGCAGCCGAGACCATTGATCATGGTGGTGTGCGAGTCCGTTCCGACGAGCGTATCGGGGTAAACCCAGGTTTCGCCCGAAATCTCTCGAGTCATCGCCACGCTCGCCAGGTACTCGAGGTTCACCTGGTGGACGATTCCCGTGCCGGGCGGAACGGCCCGGAAGTCGCGAAACGCGCTCTGGCCCCAGCGCAGGAACTCATAGCGTTCGCGGTTGCGCCCGAACTCGATCTCCGCGTTTCGCAGGAAAGAGTCGGGAGTGCCGAACACGTCGACCTGAACCGAGTGATCGATGACGAGATCCACGGGCTGACAGGGGTTGACCTGCGAGGGATTGCCGCCCAGTCGCTTGAGCGCGCCCCTCATGGCAGCCAGGTCCGCGATGCAGGGGATGCCCGTGTAGTCCTGGAGGAGCGCGCGGGCCGGCATGAACTGGATCTCGGTGTCCGGCTCGGCCTTGGGATTCCAGCGGCAAAGGGCTTCGACCTCGCGCTGGGAAACGACGACCCCATCCTCCTGCCGGAGCAGGTTCTCGAGCAGGATCTTGAGCGAGAAGGGAAGGCCGTCGATCTTATGTTTTTTCGCGAGCTCCGGGAGGGAGTGGTAGACATAGGACTTCCCGCCGACGGAGAGCTGCGTCCGCGTGCCGAAACTATTCAGATTCTTGGGCATGGCGGTATCGTATTCGGAACTCCACCAGGAGCGCAAGCACGAGGCCGATCAGGGCGAGGCCCGCCATTTTAGCGAGCGCGGACGTCGCGACCACGCCTGTGACAGGCTTGGACGCGAGGTGAGGCGGAGGAGGCTCCCAGCTCGAAAGTGTTCGACGGGCCGCCCAGCTCGCCGAGCTGACGCCTCGGAGCTGCGCCAGAAGCTCGAACGATCGCGAGAGGGTCGTACCCGGCTCCTCGCGAAGCTCGCTTCGGGCCGGCACCGTGAGCGTGCGGAGCCAGGCCTTCACCGCCGGTTCGGCGGTCGGATCGGATTCGGGCGGCGCGCCCGTGGGCTGCCGAGCGCTTGGAATGACCAGCAGATCCGGCCTCGGCGCGGAGTCAGTCCCTCGGGCGGCCACGAGCCTGAGCCCATGGCGCGACTCGACGAGCACTCGTTTCGACGAAACGGAAGTCAGCCGTATCGGAGACGGCTGCTGGAGGGTCTCGAGCAGGGCTCCGAGCGACGCTTCGCTCAGTCGGGGCGCCACCAGCACCGCGATGTTCAGGCGGCCCCAGGCGAGGGCGCCCTCCCAGTCCGGGCGCCAGGCGTCCGAGGTGGACCAGGGGAAGGTTTTTCGCGGTGTCTCGGACTGCCCGCTGGGATCGGACTCGGGCGTGCGCGGAAGAAGCATCGAGCGTGCGACGGTGGCTCCGATTTCGGCCCCGAAGAGCTTCTCCAGCGCGTAGAGGGCGGCGTCTCCCGAGGCCGCCTTTCCGGGCGAAGAGACGATCCCCCCGTCCAGCGCGTAGCGGGCGCCCGTGATCCACTGGGCCTCCGGAGCAAGCCGTTGCAGCTCAGGGACGTCGAGAAAGTGCACAGCCATTCCGACTCCGTTCACGAGCCCCGCGCGAGCGAGAAGCTCTGCGCCCCGGCCCAGGACGAGAGTGAGCTTCGCCTTCGGGACGACCTGGCGCACCCACTCGAGAAGGGCCGCGTTGTTGGGATCGGCCACGCTCGGAAGCACCACGATGTCGGGATCCTGCTGGGAATCGAGCGTGCCGTCGGGGTCCAGGGCGATCCCAGCCTCGAGCGGCGCGAGCTGCCGCAAGGGCGAAACGATGACCGGCCAAACCTTGCCCGATCTCGCGAAAACCTCAAATGGGATCAGCAGCTCGGACGCTGCGGTTCCCGCCGGGCTGACGAGGAACGCGGCGACGGGGAGGGCTGGGGCGGAAGTCGCGGGTGCCGCGGGCTTCTGGGTGAGAGGTTCTGGCGCGAGCCATCGCTGCGTGGTGGAGTTCGCCGCGAGGGAGAATGCGAGGCAGGCTACGGATGGCGGGCCAAGCACCACGAATATATAGCCGGTAACGCGGCTGAGCCAGGACTTCATTCGCCTTCGAGTGTACCACGCTTGTCGGCGTCGAAAGCTTGTGCGAAGGAGAATCTTCAGACGTGTCGAACTCCAACTCGCTCCAGTCCCTGGCCCCAGGTTCCCTCGCTCCTTCACAGGCCCCGCCTCGCGGCGTCGCGGTCGCGCAGCTTCTTGCGCTCGTGCGAAACACCGCGCCCTACCTCTTCTCGGAGGGAAGTGTCATTCGCGCTCCCTTCGTCGAGAAGCTGCGGCAGGCGGCCGCGCGGGCAGCCGAGCCGGAGTCCCATGTCGAGTACTTCCAGCTCTGCGTCTCGGCCCACTACGCGACCTGCAGCGCGTTCGTGCCCACCGACGTGGACAATCAGATCCGATTCCGGCTCTGGCATCCGTCGCTCGACCTGGACGCGGTCCGTGCGATGGCAGCGATCGCGCTTGAGGCGCGCGCCTGGCCGGTGACGGAGGTCAGTGCCCGGTGGGTGCGAGGACCGGCCTCCGGAGAGCTGCTGAGCGGACATCTGGGGGAGTGGTTCAGCATTTCGGTCGCGGCTTACGGAGCCCTTCGGCGGCGCGATCCCGAAAGGGCCGGGCGCGTGGCGTCGGTGATCGTCGAGGAGCTTTGGCGGCACTCGAGCATCTATGGCGAGCTCAGAAAGGCGTGCGACGGGCTGGGTCTTCTCCGGGCGAGCGCGCTCATCGCGCATAACCTGGGCGACCTCGACCGCGTGATCGAGGCCTGGAACTTGCCCGAGGACGACGCGCTTCGGGTGGCCGCCTTCAAGGCCGGTCATGCGGGATCAGAGCGTTTCAGCGGCTGGCTGCAGGAGGCGGGCCGGATGAACCAATCGCTCATGGCTGCTGAGAACCACCGGCACTTCGCGCTACGGGCGCCGCGCTGCCTTCGGCGGAATGCGGATCTGCTGCTTCCACTCGGTCCGTTCTTCGACGACTGGGGCGCGCGCCTGGCCCGTCACCCAGACCTCTCGGCGGAGGAGGTGGCTCAAGTCGTCGAGGTCCTCATTTCGGGCTGGGAGAGGCTGCCGGGTACCGTGGGTTACGCCCGGGCGCTCGCCGGGATCCAGGAGTCGTTCCCCGGTGGTATGTCGAGACTCATGCACTACCTCACCGCGAAGGCGTCCCGGAATCTGCGCACGGGGCTTCTGAGAAGCCTCTGTGCTGTCCCGCGGTTGAGATTCGAGGACCAGTGGGCGCAGACGGCCCTGAATCTGATCCGGTCCTGAGCTCGGGCTACTTCGGCTAGGGACGAGTGCCGGGCGGAAATTCCATGGAAGTCCGAGACTAGCCTTTACTTCATCATTTCCCTCCATTAAGACCAAACGAAACTACCGTTTCTTATAAGGAAGACAC
>CAYJTX010000070.1:0-11674 GCA_964372615.1 uncultured Bacteriovoracaceae bacterium
CCGATCTGGCGGTGGCGGAACCAGGCAATATTGAACATCGACCCGAGACAACGCGGTCCCGGCGTAGTCTGAGTCGACGTGCACCACGTTCGTCTCGGGAATGAATCGGAACGGCACCGGGCCTCCGTCGACAAAGACCTGAAGCGTGGAGGCATCCACGTCCGTTCCCGCCAGGCTGAAGTTCGTCTGAAGGCTCAGAACCACGTTCGCCAGGCTGCCGATACGCCCCATGGCGTCGCGGTAGTAAATTTCCTGCGCATGCGGGTTGGCGAGGTCGACGAGCATCCCACCGCCGATCCGAGCGGTCTCGAGGTAGCCATACCCGATGTCATTTTCGCCGGTCTGGGGCATCGTGTCCCGATTGCTGTAAACGACTGACGCGATCAGCAGAGGTCTGCCTGCCTGGAGATCCCTGAGGCGCTGCACGACCGCCAGCGGTGTGATTCCGCCGCAGTCCCCTGCCTTCGCGACCGCCTCTCGACCGTCGGGGTCGGGGACGGGAACGATCCCGACCGGATAATCCGCGCAGATGTCCTGCTCATCGGCGACGAACACGACGGCAAGCGCGGCGTCGGAGCGGAAGAAGCCCATGGCCCGGCTCGAGGTGAGGGGTCCATGATCCATCGCGCGGTGAATGGAATAGAGGCCTTCCTCTCCCCCATCCCCGTACTTGTCGTTGGAAGTGTTCGTCAGGAGGTACCGAAGGTCGCCCTGGATGCTCGCGAGCGACAGTGTCGACGACTTGAGCACGGGGCCACGGGACGCCTTCTGGTAGAGACGGCCGCTGTGGCTGGAACGGCTGCTGTGGGCCAGCATCACCGCGACCTGGTAATCCACCTCCGCCGGCAGCCGCGCGACCAGGGCGTCCAGCCCGTCGGCGATCGCGGCCCGTTCATCGTTGAGCGACCCGGATGTGTCGACGACGAAGAGAAGGTCGATCTTGCGGGTAATCGATTCCGCCGCGGGCTGCGTGAAGGTCTCGGACGAGCAAGCCGCTGCGGATGTCGCAGATCCCGAGGGCGGTCCGAGTTGAAACGCGTCACCGAAAAACGTGATCTCGTTGTCGGAAACAATGCACCCTGCGAGAGCGAGAAGGCTCACTGCGACTGTCATCGCCGCAAACGCGAGCTTGCTGGAACGCGTGGTGCTCGCTCTCATCTCGATCCAGCGGTGATGTCTCCACACGGCGGCGGTCATAGATAGCTTAATTTTAACGCGTAGCATCATTATACTGTCTTCAAGATTTGATGACGGTAATAATCTAATTAATACGAACACTTGAATATAAACCCCCTAGAGCCGACCTGCCCGGTATCCGGTTTTTTCCAAGCGGGTTCTCAAGCTCTTTCGCCGGTCCAACGCAGTCCCTTCACAGTTCGGGCGCATGTTTCGCAGGAGTTCCTGTCCCTCTCGCGATCGTGACCTCGAGCGCGGAGATTTTTTTCTCGCTTCGATCGGTCCCACCCATCTGCTCTCACTGCTCAGCACCGGGAGTCCTGTCCTGCGTGCGGGCTATCTGAACTACGCAACGGCGACATTTTCGCCCACGACTGAGGTATCGCGGTCAAGAGTGCGAGACCCAAAGGCCAGAAAAAAAAACGCAGAATCCTTGATCTAGAGGAGAGTCAATGTAACATCGGTACTAAGAAGGTCGCCGATCAGTTTCAGCGGCGCCTCGACGGAGGAAGAAGAGATGGCAAAGAAGAAGGCCACTAAGAAAAAAGCGAAGAAGAAAGCCACCAAGAAGAAGAAGAAGTAACCTCTCTTCTGGTACGGGTTTTTTGGAAAGGCCCTGGGCGATGATGCCCAGGGCTTTTTCGTTTTCAGGCTGCTGCGGGAAAACGGACCTCAAGGGGTCGGCTACGACGCCCGAATACGTCGAGAAAGATACCCTGAAGCCCACGCTGAAGTACCGGATCCCCTCTTGAATCAGAATATTTCTAGCTGAAGACTCCCGTTCAGGAACGCCGACGTGAGCTTGAATTCGGTCGTTGCGCCTCCAAGAGGCACCGACTTAGGGAGAATGTAGCGAGTGCCCCCCTCGATTCCCAAGGCCAGACGCTCGAAGAGGTGCCATCGCAGCGCGATGCGTCCCAGTCCGCCGTAAAGCGTCGTGGGGGCCGTCGCCGTCACTGTCTTTCCCGCGGATACCGTGAGCCTCGCGTTCGTGAGGGCCCCTCCGCCGATCGCGATGTCGATCTTCCAGGGGAGCCGATGCCAAAGACTATGCTCGAAGACCAACGCAAGAAAGGTCCCCCGGAAATCGGAAGAGGCGGACCCGACCGTGGTCACCGCCTTGAGCTGGGAGAAATGCGCCAGGACCGTCCAGGTCGTCCAAAGCCGATATCCCAGCTCGCCCCCCAACTCAGGCTTGCGAAGAAATGCGCCTCCCGTGCGCAGCTCGTTCGCGATGAACCAATGAAATCCATAGAAACCCCTGAGGATGATGAAATGCCGGCCGCTGTCACGACTGACCACCTGACCGGTGGCGATTCCGGCCTCCTTCAAATCCTCGATCAGCGACTCTCGATCGACCGCGGCGGACTGGATCCACCCGTACCGCGAACCTTCGGCGCCGCCAGGGACTTCGACCTGGTACCATTCCTTCTTCTTCTTGGAGCTCATTCGAAGGACGGTGCCCTTCGTGACGTTCGCCAGCGTATCCGATCCCTCGTATGGTTCTCGAAAGATCGAGGCCGTCTCGACCACGACAATCCCGTTCTGGGCGGCCAAAGCCGCCGTGGCGGAGGCCACTGCTGCCAGGAGCGCGATTCCTACGATGAGTGCACTTCGCACGTCCCGATTCTACATTGATTCCGGGGTCGCGCCAGATCCCGAGATGGCCCGACCGACCCGCGTTGGAAAATCCGGTCCCCCAAAGACCCAGCCGCTGTACACCTGCACAAGATCAGCCCCCTCGCGTACGCGGTTGACCGCATCCTCTTCGCTCATAATTCCGCCCACGGAGATGATCGGCAGCCGCGAGCAGCCCCGGGCCGCCTTCAGGCGCTGAAGCGCAAGGTCGGAGAGCGGGGACCCGCTCCAGCCGCCCGTCAGCTCGCTTCGTGCGCCAGCGAGGGTGTTCGTGAGCACCCAACCGCGAACGCCCCAGGACCGGCCTGCCTCCAGGATTCGAGCAAGCTCCTCTCCTTCCAGCTCCGGCGCCAGCTTGAGAAGGACTGGAGGAGCCCTCCTCCACCTGCCAACGCGCCCGAGGACTGCCGCGACGATCGGATGAAGAGCTTCGATGGTCTGAAGGTCTCTCAGGCCTGGCGTATTGGGCGAGCTGACGTTGACGACGACGTAATCGGCAAGCCCTTCAAAGGGAGAGATCGCCGCGTCGTAGTCCTCGTAAGCCCTCTCCGGAGGAGTCTCCTTGTTCTTCCCGACATTGACTCCGACCCTGAATCCTTCGACCAGGCGCGCACGTTCGACCCGAAGCGAGGCCGCGACCCGCGCGGCTCCGATTCCGTTGAACCCCATCCGATTGAAGAGACCCATTCGGGCGGGATCACGGAAGAGGCGGGGCCTCGCGTTTCCCTCCTGCGGCCGGGGGGTGACCGTACCGATCTCGACGAATCCAAAGCCCAGGTGGGGCAGCGCCGAAACCAGCTCGCAGTCCTTGTCGAACCCCGCCGCAAGGCCGAGCCTCGAGGTGAATTCGAGATCCCAGACCCTCGTTCGATCGGAAGACGGGACGCCGGCACCGCACAGGATCCGAAGGCCACGACCGGTCGCCAGCCGATGGATCCATCGAATCATCCGCACGGTCAGCCGATGAGCGTCTTCGGCGTCCAGCGCGAAGAGCAAACACCGAGCGATGGCCCAGAGCGCTCGCCTCATGCCCCTGAGATGTATCGCACCGGCTTGCGGCAAGCCAGGGCGCGCTTGCGCGCCGCCGAGGGGCTAGCATAGGCTGGCTCGGTCGAGCTGGGAGGCTCGCTTGAAATGATCGACTACTCGCTTGCAGACGAACAAAAGCAGCTCCAGGAATTGGCCGCAAAGTTCACGAAGGAGGAGATCATTCCCCAGGCGGCGCAGCACGACAAGGAGGGGAAGTTCCCGCGCGAGATCGCGCGGAAGGCTTGGGAGCTCGGCCTCATGAACACTCACGTTCCCACCGAGTGCGGAGGCCTGGGCTTGGGCGTTCTCGAAGGCTGCATCGTGACCGAGGAGTTCGCCTACGGCTGCACGGGCATCGCTACGGCAATGGAGGCGAACGCGCTGGCGGCCGCGCCAGTCATCGTCGCGGGGAGCGACGAGCAGAAGAAGGAGTTCCTGGGGCGCTTGACGAGCCAGCCGCTCTTCGCAGCGTACTGCGTGACGGAGCCGAGCGCTGGCTCGGATGTCGCCGGAATCCTCACCCAGGCGAAGAAAGTTGGATCCGACTACGTCCTGAACGGCGAGAAGATGTGGATCACCAACGCGAGCGTCGCCAACTGGTACTTCGTGCTCGCGTACACGGATCCCACCGCGAAGCACCGGGGAATGTCCGGCTTCATCGTGCCCTCTGACACGACCGGGATCACCGTCGGCAAGAAGGAGTGGAACCTGGGACAGCGAGCCAGCGACACGCGCGGCATCACCTTCGAGAACGTGAAAGTTCCGGAGAGGCTGCGCCTGGGCCGCGAAGGGGACGGCTTCAAGATCGCGATGTCTGCCTTCGACCACACGCGCCCAACAGTCGCCTCGGGAGCGGTCGGCCTTGCCCGCCGCGCGATGGACGAGTCGATCAAGTACGCGGAGGAGCGCTCTACTTTCGGCAAACCGATCGCGACTTACCAGGCGGTCAGCTTCATGATTGCCGACATGGCGAAGGACATCGAAGCCGCGCGCCTCCTGGTCCAGAAAGCGGCCTGGATGATCGACCGCGGGGAGCGCAACACGAAGTTCGCCGCGTTCGCAAAGGCGTTCGCCGCCGACATGGCCATGCGCGTGACGACCGACGCCGTCCAGGTCTTCGGCGGTTACGGCTACTCCGAGGAGTACCCGGTGGAAAAGCTCATGCGCGACGCAAAGATCTACCAGATCTACGAGGGCACGAGCCAGATCCAGCGGCTGATCATCGCGAAGGAGCTCTTCGACCGCTGAGGTGTTCTGCCGAGTTATTCCAGCTGGATACTGTCGGCGGGGAAGGACTCCCTTCCACGCCGACAGTATCCATCAAGGAGAATTCGCGCGAGACTCCTCGAGGGCTTTCAAAATTCTGAGATAGCTGGGATGGCGAGCCAGGCCTCGGGCGTCGCAGGAGGCCTCGAGGTGGTGGCGGCAATCTCGCGCTTGGCAAGCGAGATCTCGAAATTCGGGGAAGTGGTCGCGAAGGACGTCTGGCCCAATGCCGATCAGTCCGAACTCTCGAATCCCAGGAGTGTCAATCCACCGGGTCGCGCCTTCTGACCGTATCAAAATCGCGCCGGTGGTCGTATGCCTGCCCTTGCCGGTCGAGACATTGACCGTACCTACTTTCCCGGCCGTTCTTCCGAGAAGCGTCGCAATGAGGGAGGTCTTTCCCACGCCTGAATGACCGCAAAACGCCACTCGTTTCCCGTCGAGGCGCTCACGAAGCCCGGCGACCGACGCGGGATCCTTGGCGCACCCTTCCCAGAGCTCGACGCCAATCTTCCGGTAGATCTGCCAGGGCCTAGTGGGCTCCTGCCAGAGGTCCAACTTGTTCACGCAGAGAAATACAGGGACGCCACCTGCGGAAGCGGCCACAAGGAATCGGTCGACGAGACCTTCCGAAAACTCCGGTTGGCAGGTCGAAGAGACGATCACGAGCAGGTCGAGGTTCGCCGCGAGCACGTGTACGACGCTTCGGTCATCGCGGTCCGGGGCCGGACGGGCCAGGAGGTTTTCGCGGCGGCAGATGCCTTGGATCACTCCGTCCGATTTCCCGGTCGCCTCGACAAGGACCCGGTCACCCACGGCGACAGGCGAGCGCTCGCGAATCGGCTTGCCGCCCAGCTGGCGTTCGAACCCCATCACGAGGGCGCGCCGGTAGGTGCAGAGGCGATCGCCGCCCTCGTCCAGGACAACCTTCGCGAGCCTCGGGAAGACTTCAGCGACCGTCGCGTTCGCCTCGCCGGGCTCAAGCTCGCCCGCATGCGGAGACGACTTGTGCGCGGGACGGGTGGGCGCGCGCGCCCCCTTCCCCTCGTCCTCCAGCCAGTCGTCGGAATCCCCTCGGTACTTCGGTGTCACGCACCTACTACGCTACCTGAAAAAGCTCGGGCCCGGGGAAACTGCTCCCCGGGCCCGTTCCTGATCCGATGTGAGGTGGGATACAGGAATCTAGCGCGCGTTGCGCGCGACGATATCGCAGGCCTGGTTCAGGCTCATGTAGGCCCCGTACCCGGAGTCGAAGCGCTGGCCGTTCACGACCACGCCACGGACATAGACGATTCGGTAGCTGCGGCCGAGCTGGACACACTGGCTGTCGATGTCCTGCTGGGAGTAGCCCGAGAGGTTGAAGTTCACCGTGTCGAGCATGCCGGTCGCGCGAAGCGCCCGGGGGGGAGGATAACCGCCGCCACCACCGCCGCCATTTTGAACCGCACGAACTGCCTGGGCCGTGCGCTGGTACTGCTGGTAGATGCCCGGGTAGTCGTACATCGTGTCATTGAGGTAGCGCTCGACGGGCTGGAACGCCTGGGCCACCTGCTGCCGCTGGTTTCCGCAGTTTCCGGGATGATCGTTGTGATCCACCGGCGAGGGGTTGCCGCCGCGCTCGCAGGAGACGAGCTCGCGCACTTCCTGCGCGAAACGGGTCACGGAATCCTTCACGCTCCAGTGAATCGACGACCACTGAACCTGGGAGTTCAGCGATTCAGCCTCGGAGCTCAAGCGCTGGACCTCGTTTCCACCCGGATTCGGGTTGGGGGGATTCGGATGATCGTTGTGGTCCGCGAAGGCCGCGGGGGCCAGGACCAGGGCGGCCGCAAGGAGGCCAGTGAGACGTTGGGCGTACATGGGTTTCCTCTCTCTAAATTTCGTTTACGAAGTGCCGGATCGGCCTTGAGCAAGGGGTATGCCGTGTCGTCCAGCTGCTATGCAGTTGAAATGATTACATATGAGCGCCTAAGAGGAATGCGAATCGAAAAACTCAGGAGCCTCTTGGCCCCGACTCCAAGGAGCAGTTTGACTCCGCGCCCTCGCGAATCCAGGTCTCGATCGTCGAGATCTCCTCGGCAGGTCAGCCCGCGGAAGGGCGAGTCAGGACCGCCTGCTTCGCGAGGGGCGTTACACGGACCTGTTGGAAGGGCTCCCCCCTTGACGAGGTGAGTTTGAGAAACTACGACCCGGTTGCGGAACACGACCGAGCGCGAGTACTGGTAGGAAACTTGCGCAAGTAGTTATGACCAACGGAGGCCGCTTATGAACAAGCCAGCGCTCGCAGCTCTTTTGACTCTCGGAACTCTCATCGCGCCCGCCGCGCGCGCGCACGACCCGGTGAGCCGGGTCGAAATCGAGCTCGAGGGAGCCGATTCGGTCGGAGCCGGCCGCGTTCAACTCCAGTTCCAGCTCATCGACACCGAGAAGCGCCGCGCCCTGACGCCGGCCGAGCTCGACGTGGTCCACGAGAAGAAACTCCACGTCTTCGCGTTCGACCCAGCGATGAAGGAATTTCGCCACGAGCACCCTGAGTTCAACGGAACTGCCTGGGTTCTCGAAACCACGCTCGCGGTGAACGCGAAGTACTGGCTCTGGGCTCAGGGCCAGATCAGCGATGACGGAGAGGAGTTCGCGGCGAAGGACCGCTTCACCGTGACCGGCGGATCGCCGGAAAACCCGGTTCCCCCGTTTCTGGGCGTCGTAAGGTCGGGCGCCAACGGCAACTCGGTCGCGACCCTCGTGTACACTCGGCTACGCGCCGGCAGGCCCGCGAGCGTTTCGGTGCGCTTCTCGCGCAACGACGGGACAGTGCCTGCGCTCACGCCCTGGCTCGGCGCTCCCGCCCACGTCATGGCGTTCACGAGCGACGGCGATAGCATGCTCCACGTGCATCCGATGGATCACGGAACCCCGAACGAGCTCATGCTCCACGTCACCTTCAAGTGGGTGGGCGAGTACCGCCTCTGGGTGCAGTACATCGACGGAGGTACGCTCCGCACCGTCCCGCTTTCGGTTCATGTCGAGCGATAAGCGAGCCACCAGTAGGTTGTTTCAAAATTTGTAACTTTCAGCCCTCAAGACAGTGGAGCCAAATAGTTACAGGAACTGAAACTCACCCCTTCGAGAGGGAACAGTCCTGCACCTGCTCGACCCAGTAAGACCGCACGGCCGGCGTGGATCCGCCCCCGCTGTCCGTGAAGCGATCCGGCCTGCTCGTGGTCATTCGAATTCGCAGGGTACCATCTCGCAGGATTTCCTCGAGGGTCGAGACTCGAACGTCGCCGACCTCGAATTCCGACACGAGTGGCGCGCCCAGATGAAAGACAGAGATGAGGATCCCATTGCGCTCATCGAGCACGTACCGATCTTTCGACGCAGTTGCCCGGAGCTGGTAGTCGCGGATTTCCTCACGTCTCTGCCTGACGTAGACGATTCGCCAGGCCCGAGCCCCCAGCGCATCGGGAACGCCAACCTCAAGGCGCATGCCGACCGAGCGCTCGCCTGCGACCGGACGGGCGAAGCGGCACTGCCCTTCCCAGGTGCCCTGCCACGCCCGCAGCGGATCGGCAGCAGAGGAATCGGCCGCGTTCAGCGCCACGACTAGCCCAAGAACAACTCCAACCCAGGTCGACTTCATGACTTCACTCCTGATCTACCAGCGGTGATACGCCGGATGGCCCGGCTTCACCGCGACAAATGTTCCCCGGCAGGTCGCACAGACCTGATCGCCCGATTTCAAGGTCGCCTCGACGACGGCACGATCCTCCTTCGACTCAACGACTCGGGCGTCGAGCCGGATCAGGCCCCCCATGGGCGTGGGTCGCTTGAGACGGATCGCGTAGTCTGCGGTGACCGTGCACGGCGGGCGCTCCACCCCGGCCTTTCTCATGAGGTGCCAGGCGGCCGCCCAGTTGGAATGGCAGTCCAGAAGCACTCCGATGATTCCGCCGTTGAGCATGCCCGGAAAGGCCTCATGGTGGGCTTCCGCTGTCCATTCCGCGGTCGTCTCGTCGTCGGATACCGGAGTGCTCCGGATGCGAAGTCCCTTCGCATTCAACGGCCCGCAGCCGAAGCAGGTTCCTTGCGCGAAATACCTCTCCTGAAGACAGAACTTGTCGGACATCGGGCAGTGATAGGCCGTGGGACGGGCGCTGGCAAGACGCCCGAATTCTTGAGATGAGAAGAGGATGGGGTACTCACCGTCGACGATCGAGCCCAAGTGGCAGAAAACGTGGGACGATCGCCAGTCCTACCGGGTCGAGATCGACCGATCCAAGCCCAAGTACTATGTGCTCGACATGTTTCCCTACCCCTCGAGCGCCGGCCTGCACGTAGGCCATCCGGAGGGCTACACCGCGACCGACATCCTCTGCCGCTACAAGCGGGCGCGCGGCTTCAACGTTCTTCACCCGATGGGCTGGGACGCGTTCGGCCTGCCCGCCGAGCAGTACGCGCTGCAGACCGGCATTCACCCGGCCATCACGACCCAGAAGGCGATCGATAACTTTCGAAGACAGCTGAAGCGCCTGGGATTCAGCTACGACTGGTCGCGCGAGGTCTCGACCTGCGACCCGAATTACTACAAGTGGACGCAGTTCATCTTCCTCAAGCTCCACGAGAAGGGCCTCGCGTACCGCAAGGAAGTTCCGGTCAACTGGTGCCCGGCGCTGAAGACCGTGCTCGCGAACGAAGAGGTCGTCGACGGTAAGTCGGAGCGCGGCGGCCATCCCGTCGAACGCAGGCCGATGAAGCAGTGGATGCTCAAGATCACGGCCTACGCGGAGCGGCTGCTGAAGGACCTCGACAAGATCGACTGGCCCGAGACCACGAAGGAGATGCAGCGCAACTGGATCGGCCGCAGCGAGGGCCTGCAGATGCGCTTCCCGCTCGCCGCGGGGGGCGGCGACATCGAGGTCTTCACGACTCGGCCGGACACGCTCTGGGGCGCGACCTACCTGGTGCTCGCGCCCGAGCACCCGCTGGTCGCGGAGATCACGACGGCGGATCGAAGGAAGGATGTCGACGCCTACCGCGAGGCCTCCTCGCGAAAGTCGGAGATCGCGCGCCAGGAGGCGTCGAAATCAGGGGCTTTCACGGGCGCCTACGCGATTAACCCGACGACGCGCGAAGAGATTCCGGTCTGGATCGCCGACTACGTGCTGATGGGCTACGGCACGGGCGCCATCATGGCGGTGCCCGCGCACGACGATCGCGATCATGCGTTCGCCGAGGCGTTCGGGCTGCCGATCGTGAAGGTGGTCGAGGGTGGTGCCGACGAAGAAAAATGCTTTAGCGGCGAAGGCGTCGCCGTCCACTCGGGCTTCATCACGGGAATGAAATCGGCGGAAGCCATCCGCGCCACGATCGCCTGGGCAGAGAAGGAAGGCATCGGCGAGGGAAGGGTGCAGTACAAGCTCCGTGACTGGCTCTTCTCACGCCAGCGGTACTGGGGCGAGCCGTTCCCCTTGCTCCATACGGATGACGGGCAAACCGTCGCGGTGCCCGCCGAGGAGCTGCCCGTCCTGCTCCCGGACGTGAAATCCTACGAGCCGAGCGGCGCGGGCGAGAGCCCGCTCGCCGCGATCGACTCCTGGCTGCGGGTGAAGGATTCGCGCACTGGCCGGGCCGCGCGCCGCGAGACCGACACGATGCCTGGCAGCGCCGGATCGTCGTGGTACTTCCTGCGCTACTGCGACCCGAACAACGAGAACGAGTTCTGTTCGCGCGAGGCCGAGAAATACTGGATGCCGATCGATCTCTACCTCGGCGGCGACGAGCACGCGGTCGGCCACCTTCTCTATTCACGCTTCTGGATGAAGGTGCTCTTCGACGCGGGCCTCGTATCGCACGACGAGCCGTTTCAGCGCCTGATCCACCAGGGGATGATCCTGGGCGAGGACGGCGACAAGATGTCGAAGTCCCGCGGGAACGTGATCAACCCGGACGACGTCGTGGAGAAATACGGAGCCGACACCCTGAGGCTCTACGAGATGTTCATGGGCCCCCTCGAGAAGGACAAGCCTTGGTCCACCTCCGCAATCGAAGGAGTCTATCGCTTTCTGCAGCGTACCTGGCGCCTTTTTCTCGACGACGCAGACGCCGTTCTCGTATCGGACACCCGGGCCATGCCCGACGATCTCAAGATCACGCACAAGACGATCAAGAAAGTCACCGAGGATATCGAGGGTCTGCGCTTCAACACGGCCATCAGCCAGATGATGGTCTTCGTGAATCACTTCACGAAGTCGGAGTCGCGGCCCCGAGAGTGCCTGCGTCCTTTCGTGCAGCTGCTCCAGCCCTTTGCCCCCCACGCCGCCGAGGAGCTCTGGGAACGTCTGGGTGAGAAAGCGGCGCTGCTCACCGCGCCCTGGCCGGGCTTCGACCCGGCCATCGCGAAGGACGACCATGTCACGATCGCGATCCAGGTGCTCGGCAAGACCCGCGGCACGGTCGAGGTCGAGCCGGGAACGGCTCAGCCGGAAATTGAGAGGCTCGCGCGGGAGCTCCCCGCCGTCGCCAACCAGCTCGCCGGCAAACAGGTGAGGAAGGTCGTCTTCGTTCC